>NZ_CP064795.1:0-82500 GCF_015644725.1 Salinimonas marina | reverse complement strand
CGTAAGCTGTTTTTGGTTTAATTGTTTAAGCGGCACATTAGGCATAGCCATGACGTCGATGAGGGTTTCAGCCAGTCTTTTTGCAAAGCAAGTACCCAGGAATGTCTTTAAGGTAATATTCGGCTGATTTTCTTTGGCAGTATTGAGCCGTTCGTGGATATCTTCCTGGGGGCTTAAATCAATGCTGACTTCACCACCCTCCCAATAAGAAGAGATTTGCAACACCGCCGGGCCGGATAACCCACGATGGGTTATCAACAGATCTTCCAGAAAGTCGGTATTATTACAGGCGGTGCGCACCGGCTGCGATATTCCTGAAATAGCGGCCAGTGGTTCTTTAAGCTCGGGAGGCAGGGTAAATGGTACCAGGCCGGCACGAGTGGGTAATACATTTAAGCCAAACTGTTCGGCAACTTTATAGCCAAACGGCGTCGCTCCCAGCTTCGGCATACTTAGCCCGCCAGTGGCAATGACCAGCGATTCGCATTGGTATTCGCCCAAACTGGTATTAAGGTAAAAGCCCTCTTCGTGTTTTTCTATCTGCAAAATTTCGCAGCGAGTGGTGACCGTCGCGTTGGCTTTACGGCACTCGTTCAAAAGTAAATCAACAATTTGCGAGGCACTGTCATCACAAAATAACTGGCCCAGGGTTTTTTCATGGTAGGCAATGTTGTAGTCATTCACTAAACCAATGAAATCCCATTGGGTATATTGATTCAGTGCTGACTTACAATAATGTGGATTGGCGGAGAGAAAATTTTCGGGCCCGGTATACATGTTGGTAAAATTGCATCGCCCACCTCCGGACATCAGAATTTTACGCCCTACCTTTTTAGCGTGATCCAGAACTTCAACGTTACGTCCACGTTGCCCCGCCTGCGCAGCACAAAACAGCCCCGCAGCGCCAGCCCCAATCACAATAACATCACGCTTGTTCACCCATACTCCCACAAATAATTAGCCCGGGATTATACCCGGGCCATTGCATGAAAGAAATATTAGGTGGTTACACGATGGTGAGTATCAGGCTTGCTCGTTCATAAAGTTCTGAGACCACGACAACAATTCTATGCGATTGCGCGACTGTGTTTTACGAAAGATACTGTAAATGTGGGTTTTGACCGTATTCACACTGATATGCAGCTGATCCGCAATTTCCTGATTTTGCGACCCTTTAGACACAAGTTCGATGATGGTCATTTCACGCTTAGTCAGCTTCGGATGATTGCCACCGGCTCTGGGCACAGTGGGCCGGTTCGCTTTTAACGCCGGACGACGCGCATACTGACGCATACGACGCAGGGCCTCATTAATTGAGCCGCGTTTAAACCAGACATCCATTTTACTTAACCGGCGTACGCCTTTTAACAGCAACTCGGGGGAATCTGAGGCATAAAAAGTACCTTCTACACCCGCTATAATCGCTTCACATTCATCCAGTTCACCCGCTTGCAGATTGAACAGGATCCAACGCGCATTGCCGGCGCTACCGTAAAAATCATCAAGTTTATTGACGCTGCCAGCAGCATCGTAAAATACCAGATCCTGATTACAGGTTTCTGGCAAAGCCGCTGCACTACCAAGCAAATTAACATCATACCCGCATGTTTCCAGCAGGCTTTTGAATAACATCACATTCGGGTCCTGTTTAGCATCGCTATAACAAGACTGAGAAATTAAATACACATTGAACTTTTGGCTCTTTGCCATAAGAACAACCCTCCATGGCCCGACGAAAAGAAGAATGTCATCAATTACGTGATGACTCGAATACGCGCCGGGTGACGGTTTACAATAAGTAAAGTACTGCTATATCTTCACCGCTCTACTATTTATTGGTACTTAATTTTGAGTCTGACAGCCTCCTTTTGGCCGTACAGTCCTTAAATATTAAGCTGGCCAGTGTTACTACAGATGTATGATATCTGCTTGACCTCACAGTCATACGTAACCACCCCCCAAGACAGATCGTTTTTATAAGCTATTGAGCATTGATTCAGCATCACTCACTGCAAAGCGGCCTGGATCCTCAAGGTTTAGCTGCTTCACGATACCGTCATCCACCAACATGGAATAGCGCAATGACCGCACACCACCAAACTCGCCGGTATCCATATCCATACCGATTTGTTTGGTAAAGGTCGCATTGGCATCGGCCAGCATAGTAATGGCGTCAGCATTGGCTGACTGTTTCCAGGCATCCATCACGAAGGCATCATTCACCGACACACACATAATTTCATCAATACCTTTGGCTTTAAGTTTATCCGCCAACGCAATATAGCCGGGAAGATGGGCCGCAGAGCAGGTCGGGGTAAACGCGCCGGGGACGGCAAATAAGACTACTTTTTTGTCGCTAAATAACGCATTAGTATGGGGATTGGTTACCTCACCATCCACCAATACGCCAAATGAGACTTCGGGTAACGGACTATTCACATTAATCATGACACTTTTCCTTTTATTGTTGAGTCAGGTAGACATCGAAGCGATGCTTTTTACTGGTAATGGCCATGTTGGGGGAGTGCCCGGCCAGTGCCTCGGCATAGTTCGGCCGCTTTACCACCACCCGCTGGGATGCCAGAGCCAGTGCCGGAGCCAGTAAACCATCGGCATCAGGATCAGCGCCTAACAAAGCCTGAAATACTTTCATTTCTTTTTTTACTAAAGCAGATTTTTTACGATGAGGAAACATGGGATCCAAATAGACAGCCTCGGCGGCTTCATGAGGCCACTGTTTTAGTACCTCGATACTATTGCCGTGCAGCAACCTGAAACGCGCGGCAAGCTCCGGTGCTTTGGTCGCTAGCCGGCGAAGACCATCTTCTAATAAAGCGGCCACCACTGCTGAGCGCTCTACCATATAAACGGTACACCCCAGTCCGGCCAGTACAAAGGCATCACGCCCCAGGCCAGGTGTAGCATCAATCACCACTCGCCCCTGGTTTCCTTTCAGACCGATGGCCTTGGCAATGGGTTCTTTTTTGGCCCCACCATGGGCCCGTCGATATTCACTGGCGCCTGATAAAAAGTCGACCATCACCCCCTGCTGTTTGGGGTTATCAAAATCTTTCAATTGCAGACCGGTATCATCAAGCACCAGCCCTAAACCTGTAGGTGTGTGGTAATAGCGCACCAATCCCCAGCGACTGGCCAGCTCGTCGGCCTGCTCGGCGTGTGTCTGGGTATATAACGGGCACTCAGGCATGACCATATTGTTCCTTGTAGCCAATCCAACGATTAATGATAGCCTGCGCATGGCTTGGGTATTCCTGCCATAAGCGTTCGGCGATGTCCTGAACCTGAGGGATAAGCTGGGCATCACGCACCAGATCGGCAATTTTCAGCTCAGCCATGCCGGTTTGTCGGGTTCCCATCAACTCACCAGGCCCGCGGATTTCAAGGTCGCGCTGAGCAATGTAAAAGCCATCGCTGGACTCGCGCAATACCCCCAGCCGTTGGGTCGCGGTTTTTGACAGTGGACTGGAATACAGTAACACACATTGACTTTCCACCGCCCCCCGACCTACCCGGCCGCGCAACTGGTGCAATTGCGCTAATCCCAGCCGCTCGGGATTCTCGATGATCATAATGCTGGCATTAGGCACATCCACACCGACCTCAATGACGGTGGTCGCCACCAGCAAATCCAGCTCGCCCTCTTTAAACTGAGCCATAACCTGGGCTTTTTCGGCTGGCTTCAAGCGCCCGTGCACCAGCCCGACCTTAAGTTCGGGCAACGCCGTACGCAGGGTCACCGCCGCATCCTCCGCGGCCTGACACTCCAATACCTCAGACTCGTCAATTAACGTGCAGACCCAGTAAGCCTGCCGGCCCTGAACATGACAAGCATCGTACACCCGGCTGATCACATCATCACGCCGGGTATCAGGAATCACCACGGTGGTCACGGGTGAGCGACCAGGCGGCAGCTCATCAATCACCGAGGTATCCAAGTCGGCATAGGCGGTCATCGCCAGCGTACGGGGAATCGGCGTGGCCGTCATGATCAGCTGATGAGGAAAGCGCCCCTGAATTTCTCCTTTTTCGCGCAATGCCAGACGCTGATGCACCCCAAAGCGGTGCTGCTCATCCACAATCACCAGTGCCAGTTGCTGATAATCGACATTGGCCTGAAAAATAGCATGGGTGCCGACCAGCATCTGAATATCGCCAGCCGCCAGCTGAGTCAGCACCTGCTCACGGGCTTTGCCTTTCAGTTTTCCGGCCAGCCAGCCCACTTCAATTCCCAGCGGATCGAGCCAGCTGCGAAAGTTATTGGCATGTTGTTCAGCCAGCAGTTCAGTAGGTGCCATCAACGCGACCTGATACCCCGCCCGATAGCAGACAGTGCGGCCAGCGCCGCCACCAGTGTTTTGCCGGAACCGACATCGCCCTGCACCAGCCGCATCATGGGCCGGGTTTGCTGCATGTCGGTTTGGATCTCATTGACCACCCGCTGCTGAGCGCCAGTGGGGCTAAATGGCAACGCGCTGAGTAATTTATCCACCAGGGTCTGATTCACCGCTATCGGAATACCTGGCTGTTGATCAGACTGTTGGCGTACCTTCAGAACACTTAAATTGTGGGCCAGTAATTCTTCTAAAATCAGTCGTTGCTGCGACGGATGACGTCCCTCTTCCAGTAACACCAGTCCCGCATCCGGGGGCGGCCGATGGACCAGATGCAGGGCCTCTGACAACGACACCTGCTGAGCGTACATTCCCTGGGGCAGTAAATCTGATAAAGCCCCTTTATCCAGCATGACCAGCGCCTGATCGGTCAGGTTGCGAAGGGTCAGTTGTTTCACCCCTTCGGTGGTGGGATATACCGGCGTCAGGGCCTCTTCGGTTTCCACATGATCATCGTCAATCAGTTTGAACTCGGGGTGCATCATTTCCAGCCCCCATTTGCCGGTACGAATTTCACCAAAACAGCGAATCTGATTTCCTGGTGAAAGCAGGGTGCGCTGGAGGGCGCCAAAATGAAAAAAACGCAGGGTTATGGTGCCGGTACCGTCACTGACCTTTACCGTCAGCATGCGGGTCTTACCATACAAAATATCGGCGCTTTTAACCTCGCCCTGAATGCTGACATGTGTAAAAGGACGACAGGCATCGATACTGTAGACTTTGGTTCTGTCTTCATATCGCAAGGGCAGATGAAACAGAATATCCTGAATAGTGGCAAGACCAATTTTTGCCAGCTTCTCAGCCACCTTGGCACCCACGCCTTTCAGGCTGGTGATGGGTGTTTGAGCCAGAGACTGCATAGTAATGTAGGGTTCCTGAAAAAATTAAAACTGTGTATAGCTGCGAGTGTAAACCACCCATGGACGAATGGCGAGTGATGCACAGTACAGGACCCTGGCACTTCTAGGCGTCCGGCAAACCCTGGATACAAAAAAGCCGGCGCATGGCGGCCGGCTTAGGTATGGGTGAAATGGACTACCGTGTTACTCAGGCAGCTCCATGACCCCATCAATTTCTATCTGTGCTTCTTTTGGCAGCGCTTTTACGCCAATGGCGGCCCGGGCCGGGTATGGCTGGTTGAAGTACCCGCTCATAATTTCATTAACCGTGGCAAAGTGGCTTAAATCAGTCAGATATATATTGATTTTGGTAAGGTCGTTGATGGTACCGCCGGCGGCTTCACAGACCGCTTTGACATTTTCGAAGACCTGTTTGGCCTGTTCGGCAAAATCCTCTGAGACCAGTTGCATTGTGGCAGGCACCAGGGGAATCTGACCTGACAGGTAAACGGTGGTTCCGGCTTTCACTGCCTGGCTGTAAGTGCCAATGGCCTCAGGTGCGTTATCTGTCTGGATAATAGCTTTTGACATGAGGATGTCCTGTTTAATAAATGAGTTAATGCCGTGACTGACTGTGTCTGGAGACTTTCTGGACTTCCGGCATGGTCCGAATTTTTCGCATAATACGGGCAAGATGGATACGATTATGCGTGGTCAGTTCGATATCAATAAAGTAAATATTACTTTCTTTTTCTTCGGTTTGCAGACCGACAATGTTGGAGTCGCAGCCTGATATCATATTGGTCAGCGTTGCCAGCGTGCCCTGATGATTGTACAGTTCAATACGCAACGACGCTTTAAATTCGCCCTGCGGCTGATCGTCCCACTGCATAGGTAATACCCGCTGCGGCTCTTCCCGGCTCAGTTTGCGGATATTATTGCAGCCAGTCTGATGAATGGTCATCCCGCGCCCGGGGCTTAACACCGCCACAATTTCATCATCCGGAATAGGATGACAACAACGGGCATAATGCACCAACAGTCCTTCGGTACCCCGAATCGCCACATTGCCTTTTTTCTCAGGCAACTCTTCGCTTTGGCCCAGCAGCCGGCGTGCAACAATGGCACTCAGCTCATTGCCCAGACCAATATCTACCAGTAAATCATCAAAGGTTTTGTGCTTGGTTTCCTGTACCACCCGCTCAATATCTGCCGGGGCGATATTATCCAGTTTTACATTACCCAGTGCATGGCGTAGCAGGCGATTGCCCATATTCACCGCTTCCTGCGAATGCTGTTTGCGCAGATACTGACGAATGCGGGTACGCGCCCGGGCGCTCACCACAAAATTCAGCCAGTTCGCATTAGGCTTCGCTTTTGGCGAGGTGATAACTTCCACCGTCTGGCCATTTTCTAGTGGCTTACTCAGGCTGTAGTTGCGTCGCTCCACCCTAACGCCCACACAGGTGTTACCAATATCCGAGTGTACGGCATAGGCAAAGTCCACCGCGGTGGCCCCCATGGGCAACTCAATAATCCGGCCGTCAGGGGTAAATACATAAATTTCGTCGGGGAACAAATCGGTTTTCACCGACTCAATAAATTCAAACGAGGAGCTGGCACTTTGTTGCAGCTCCAGCAGGCTTTGCATCCACTTACGGGCCCGTAACTGCGCGGTCGTATCATTATCACCCGGCTCTTTGTACAACCAATGCGCCGCTACGCCTTTATCGGCCATCTGGTCCATGGCGTGGGTACGAATCTGAACTTCTACCGGGATCCCATGCGGCCCCACCAAAGACGTATGCAACGACTGGTACCCGTTGGTCCGGGGGATCGCGATATAATCTTTAAAACGGGTTTCGATGGGTTTATACAAACTGTGCATGGCGCCCAGTGAGCGATAACAATTGTCCACCGAGTTGACCACAATCCGAAACGCATAGATGTCCATAACTTCGTTGAACATCAACTCTTTATTAAGCATTTTGCGATAAATGGAGTACAGGTGCTTTTCGCGACCAATGACGGTCGCCGCAATGCCATACTCATTCAGGCGCGAGTCCAGCTCCAGCCGGATATTGTCGATAATTTCTTTACGATTGCCCCGGGCCTGCTTTACGGCCGACTTCAGCGCCCGATGGCGCATTGGGTACATGGCCAGAAAACCTAAGTCCTCCAGCTCATTTTTAACATCGTGGATCCCCAGGCGATGGGCAATTGGGGCATAGATGTCGAGGGTTTCCCGGGCAATACGACGACGTTTGTCTGGTCGTAGCGCGCCCAAAGTACGCATATTGTGAGTACGGTCAGCCAGCTTGATCAATATCACCCGGATGTCCTGCACCATCGCCATCATCATTTTGCGAAAATTTTCAGCCTGCGCTTCCTGCTTGTTGGAAAACGCCAGTTTATCCAGCTTACTAACCCCTTCCACCAGCTCGGCGACGGTGTCGCCAAAAGCCTCGGCTAAATCCTTTTCACTGTAATGGGTGTCTTCAATGACATCGTGCAACAGCGCGGCCATCAGGGTCTCGTGGTCAAGATGCATATCCGCCAGGATGCCGGCGACCGCTACAGGATGGGTAATATAGGGATCACCGCTGGAACGCATCTGACCATCATGCGCTTCATGAGCAAGAATAAAGGCTTCCTGAACCAGGTGCACACGCTCTGGCGACAGGTAGTCTGAAATTTTTTGTTTTAAACCCTCGAACAAATACACAGTGTTATACAGACTTCCGGAAAATACGATGAATGATAAGAATACGGCGAATTATCCGCGTTGCCAATGGCAAAACGCCAGCGAACCTGACGGCACACTGGCGTTTTTCCTGAAATCAGTAAAGCAGAAGCTTACTGATCAGACAGAATATTTGCTACAGAAGAAAAGTCTGTACGATCCTGTTGTTCCTGATCGCGCATTTCGTCTTGTTCCAGAGTTTCTAGTGTTACCAGACCTTCCTCGATTTCACGAAGCGCAGTAACAGTGGGTTTGTCGTTTGCCACATCAACCATGGCTTCTTTGCCTTCGGTTGCCAGTTGGCGGGCACGACGTGCTGCAACCAGCACCAGGTCAAAGCGGTTACCAACCTTATCTACAGCATCTTCTACGGTTACGCGAGCCATGTATATCTCCGACAATCAAATTAGCGAGTATTAAAAACGGCCGCACAGTATACCCCACAACCGGTTTTTATCATAATGTTTTGGATGATTTTACACCATTTATTCGCATTCGTCAGTGCTTTGATCGCCCAACAGATCCTGCAACAGATCCGTATGCCGCATTTTTTGCTTGCTGGTACGCTGACGATGGGCTCTGACTACGGATTCTAAATCCCCCAGCGCCGTGGCAAAGTCATCGTTTACCAGTACATAATCAAATTCATTATAATGGGACATCTCCGACACCGCTTCTTGCATCCGGGCGGCAATAACCTCATCAGAGTCCTGCCCACGCTTATTCAGACGCTCTTTGAGCACAGCGGTTGAGGGCGGTAAAATAAAGATTCCGCAGGCATCCGGCAGCAATTTTTTCACCTGTCGGGCACCCTGCCAGTCAATATCCAGAAACACATCCGTGCCCTGATGCAGGGTTTGTTCAATGGTCACCCGCGAGGTGCCATAATAATTGCCAAATACCTCTGCCCACTCAAAAAAGACGCCCAGTTCGATAAGCTCCTCAAACTGCTGACGACTGACAAAATGGTAGTGTACACCGTCTACCTCGCCCGGCCGCGGCAACCGGGTCGTGTGGGATACCGACACCTGCATGGGATAAGCATCCGCGGTATCGTGTTTTTCCAGCAGGGCTTTAATCAAACTGGATTTGCCGGCACCAGAGGGCGCGGCCAGAATAAACAGGTTTCCTAATTGGGCTGACATAGTGATTGTTTTTAGCTATCTGGATGGTGGTTATTTGAACCTGCAATGGTAGCATAAACAGATTCATGCCGTAATCTTTACCTGTGGACCAGCACGCATTGCGACACACAGGTTCATTGTTTTGAAATGTATAAGGTGCTTATGTCTGACCCCCTGTTACCCTTTGTTGAAGTAAATACCAACGATAACCCCCAGGCCTGCGTGATTTGGATGCACGGACTCGGGGACTCAGGCCATGGATTTTCGCCGATTGTGCCTGAGCTGAATCTGCCGGACGAGTTGGGGATCCGGTTTATCTTTCCCCATGCACCGACCCGTGCGGTTACCATCAACAACAATATGCAAATGCCCGCCTGGTATGACATTAAATCGCTGGATTTTAATAGCCGTGCCGATTTAACCGGGGTGGAAGAAAGTGCCGCCAGTATCCAGGCTATTTTTGAGGCCCAGGTTGAGGCCGGTTTTGCGCCTGCTAAGATTGTGCTGGCGGGATTTTCTCAAGGGGGCGTCATTGCCTATCACCTGGGCTTGCGGCTGCAGCACAAAATCGCCGGCATTCTGGCGCTGTCCACCTATATGTGTGAGCCGGGACTGCTTGGCGAACAGGCCAGTGAGGCTAATCGCAATGTGCCTATTTTTATTGCCCATGGCACCCAGGATCCGGTGGTCCCGCCGATTTTGGGCGAAATGGCCTGTAAAGCGTTGCAGGAAGCCGGCTACACCCTGAATTTCACGAGTATCCCATGCAACATAGTGTGTGTATGAAAGAGCTTGAAGATATCAGTGCCTGGTTGCAGCAACGCCTGGCCTGATTGTTAGCATGAGGCAGTCGCGGTCCGTCCCGGTACCCGGCTGCCAGTCTTTGTTTGTACAGGAAATAAAAGAATATGTCTGCTGAAAACCGCACCATCCGTATTGCCACCCGCAAAAGTGCTTTGGCAATGTGGCAGGCAGAGTATGTTAAAGCACAATTACTGAAGCATCACCCGCAGCTTACCGTCGAGCTGTTGCCGATGAGCACCCAGGGCGACAAAATTCTTGATACCCCGCTGGCAAAAATTGGCGGTAAGGGCTTGTTTATTAAAGAGCTTGAAATCGCCATGCTGGAAGGCCGCGCGGATATCGCCGTGCATTCGATGAAAGATGTCCCGGTAATGTTCCCTGAGGCTTTTGGCCTGCACGCCATTTGTCCGCGCGAAAATCCGTTTGATGCGTTTGTGTCGAATCAGTTTGAAACCATTGATGCCCTGCCCCAGGGCGCGGTGGTCGGCACTTCCAGTCTGCGCCGTCAAAGCCAGATTCGCAAACACCGGCCCGATCTGAATATTCGCGACTTGCGAGGCAACGTGAACACCCGTCTGGCGAAGCTCGATAAGGGCGATTACGATGCCATTATTCTGGCCGCAGCCGGATTGATTCGGTTAGGCATGGAAGAGCGGATCGTACAGCAGCTACCGCCTGACATTTGTTTGCCCGCCGTGGGCCAGGGAGCGGTAGGTATTGAGTGTCGTAACGACGATGCCCAGCTGATTGAATTACTGGCGGCCCTGGATGATGCGCCTACCCGGTTGCGGGTTATCGCCGAACGCGCCATGAACGAGCGGCTGGAGGGGGGTTGTCAGGTGCCTATCGGCAGCTTTGCCACCCTGGATGACGATACCCTGACCCTTACCGGCATGGTGGGCAAACCCGATGGTACCCAGCTGCTGTTTGCGTCCGCCACCGGTAAGGCACATCGGGGCAAAGTGCTTGGCGTTGAAGTGGCCGAAGCGCTGCTTGAACAAGGGGCAGGTGAAATTCTTAAGGCGCTGTATCAGTAATTATGTATTTATTGACGCGCCCGGCGCCTAATCTGGAAAAAAGTCAGCAGGCCTTTGATGCACTGGGCATTAAAGTCAGTGTGTTAGGCCTCAATGATATTGCCTTTATGAAAGGGGCAGACGATAAACTGGCGTTAATGCTCAAACAGCACAGCGCCGATATCCTGATTTTCACCAGCCAGTTTGCGGTTGAAGCCTGCGCCTCGGCGCTGTCAGCCGCGGTCACTGTGCCAGTGCTGGCGGTCGGAAAAGGCACGGCCCAGGCGCTGGCTAAGCATGGCATTGCAGCGGAGGTACCGGAGCAGCCTACCTCGGAAGGATTATTGGCATTGCCGCAGTTAATAGATGCAAATCAGCGCCAAGTGGTTATTATTAAAGGTAAGGCTGGTCGAACCACTTTAGCCGACACGCTAATGGAACGTGGCGCTTCGGTGCTGCCTATGCCGGTCTATCAGCGGGTGATCCCGTCGGTATTCCGGCAAACAAACTATTGGCAGTGGTCTGACGTAAAAGGCATTATCGCCACCAGCGAAGAGATGACCCGGCAGTTGTTTGACCGGTTAAACAATACCGAGCTTACCCGCCAGCGCTGGCTCACCGTCAGTACTCGGGTGGCGGATGTGATTCGTAGCTACGGAGTCACGGATGTAGAGGTTGCCGCGGGTGCCAGCGACACACAACTGGGCCAGTGGATAAAGGATAATTGGGAGTGAATATGGCGGATAACGAAAACAAATCCCAGGGCGAAAAGACCCCTGAAAAAGCAGCCGGCAAATCGGCATCGGCAAAAGCAGCCACGCCCAAAGCGCGCACCGAGGAAACCAGCGGCGGTCGCACCGAAAAAGCGCCTGCCCCTGAGCCGGGCAATAAGACCCGGGTCAGGCAGACCAACAGATCATCTTCAAAATTTTTGTGGGTGGTGGTTATCATCACCTTGTTGCTGGTCATCGCCCTTGCCGGGGCGGGTTACTGGTACTGGCAACAGCAAGGCACGCAGCGCACTGATCTGGCGAAGAAACAGCAACAGCAAATTGCACAGCTGGGTAGTGTAGAACAGCAAAATCAGCAATTGCGTGAGCAGCTGCTGCAGCTGCAGCAAAGCAAAGAGCAGCTGGCGGCCACCGTCAGCCAGTTGGCCGATAAAACCGAGGCAATTGCTCGCCAAAGTGATCAGGCTCTGGCTGAAATCAGCAACATGGAAGGCAAGCGCCCGGCCGACTGGCTGTTGGCCGAAGCCGACTATCTGGTGCGCATGGCAGGCCGAAAAGTCTGGCTTGAAAAAGACATCCGTACCGCGCTGATGCTGCTTAAAAATGCAGATACGCGTTTGAGTGAGCTGGCTGATCCTTCGGTGCTGCCGGTACGTGAATTGATTGCCAAAGACATCCAGACCCTGCGCCAGATTAATCCGGTTTCACGCACCTCGGTGGCCCTGGCGGTCTCGGGGATGCTCAGTCAGGTAAACAACCTGCCGCTGGACACCTTTGAAAAACCTGCGGCCCAGCAATCCAGCGAATTATCAGAGTCGCCGGCCGACTGGCAGCAAAACCTCAAACAGGTGTGGCGTAACATTGTGGATGACTTTATTTCGGTAGAACGCACCGATACCCCGGTAGAACCCGTGATGAGCAAACAGGAGCAATGGCTGAACCGCGAACAATTGAAACTGCAACTGATGCAGGCGCAATCAGCGGCGATTGCTGCCCAATCCAAGCTCTATGAGCAGTCTTTGCAAAATGCATTGCAACTGCTTATTAATCAATATGATATTGAAGATGCAGCGGTAAAAGGGTTTATCAACAGCGTGCAGAACCTGCTGGAAACCGATGTTAGCCAGCAGCTGCCAGAGGCGTTACAAAGCGCCGATCCGTTACAGCGCTTGCTCGACAAACGCGTCGATAGCGCCTTTGGACGCGGAGACCGTGCCTCATGAGACGTTTAGTAATTATCGCTGGACTCATAATCGCGTTGCTGGCAGCTCTGATTGTAGCGCCGCAAGTCGTTGGGGATAAAGGCTATGTGCTAATCTCCATGGGCTCACTTGTAATTGAGATGACGGTCGTGAGCCTGGCCATTTCACTGCTGGTGGCGATCCTGCTGCTGTGGGTCTTACTGAAAATTGTCGGTGTCATAAAAGGCTGGCTGACCGGTTCGCGGCAGTGGTTTGGCCGCCTGAGCCGCAAAAAACGCCAGCGTAGCTTTTATCGCGGGGTCCAGGCTTATGCTCAGGGCGAACTGGCGCAGGCACATAAAGCCTTTGAGCAATCTCTGGATGGCGATTTTGATGGGGCCAATCTATTGCTGGCAGCCCAGGTAGCGTTTGAGCTGGGTGAACCCAAGCGGGCCAGCGAATTGCTGGATCATGCCAGTGATTATGAACATTGCGCGGTGGCCGCGCGGGTTCAGCAAGCTCGTATGCTGCGCGGCGAAGGCAATCCAGAAGCGGCGCTGGCAGTGCTGGATAAACTTAATGAAAAACAGGCGGCGGAGAAAAGTGTGGTTCAGCTTAAAGCCGATTGTTTAGCCCAGGCCGGTCAGTGGCAAACCATTCAGACCCAGTTACCCCAGTGGCGTAAAACTTTGAAAAAAGACGCGGTGCCACTGGCGCAGCGGGCCGCAAAAGGCAAGTTTTCTGAACTGGCCAGTAAACAAGGGGCCAATGCGCTGAAACAATACTGGGCCGAACTGCCCCGTAAAAAGCGTAATGATGAAGCCTTTCGGGCTGCCTATGTTGAACAGCTGATTGAACAAGGCATGCATCAGGATGCAGAAGAATGTCTGGTAGAGTGGCAAAAACATGGCCCGGAAGCCTCGTTAATGCCCTTTTTCAAAGCGCTGCGCATGCCCAATCCGGCGTCCGCCATTGCCTTATTGGAAAAATGGATAAAACAGGATGACACCAATCGGCAGTATTATTCACTGCTGGGCCATGTGGCCTACAACGCCAACGATTTAAATCTGGCAGAGCGGGCGCTGCTAAAAGCGGTAAAATTAAAAGAAACCCGCGAAGATCTGCTATTACTGGCGCAGATTAGCGAGCGTCAGCACGATAACACCAAAGCGCTGGCATTTTATAAACAAGGCATGGTACATGTCTGAAACGCCGGGGTGAGTCACTCCTGATACTTCAGTTTATGACTGCAGGCATAACTCCGCCAACAGGCCGCAAGATCTTTCCTGCGGCCTGTTTTGTTTTTTAGTTCATGGTGGTCACCGGGACCAGCTTGAAATCAATCCCGACTCGCCCTATCGGTGACCCGCCCCTTCGAAACTTCACCCGCCGCCGAAGGTCTGAAAATGGTGATTGGCCGGCTTTCGAAAGTAAGCCTTAACCATGAAATTTTGGCCCAGGGGTAAACTATAAGCAGGCTGTACCGGTAAACATATAACACATCGAAAATGATGAGCTTTTATTAATATTTGACCGGGGCATGATGCATGGCAGAAAGCAGAATTTTTTTATACCTGCTAATTGGAGTGAGTCTGGTCGCGGCGGTAGCCGTGCAGCGACGTCTGGCGAACACCCTTATCCCTTTTCCGCTGGTCTTTATCTTCATTGGCTGGGGTGTTTTTAGCCTGCCAATAAATCTGCCAAGCATTGACCTGGCCAATAATGAAGCCCACGCCATAGCCGCTGAGTATCTTACCGAGTTTTTGGTGATTGCCTCTTTAAGCGCCGCCGGCATTGCCATCGACCGGCCGCTATCATGGCGCTGCTGGAATCAGGTGTGGCCGCTGTTGCTGATCACCATGCCGCTGAGTATTGCGCTGGTGGCATTATTCGGCTGGTATGTCATGGGCTTGACCGTGGCCTCGGCCTTGCTGCTGGGGCGGTGTTAAGCCCCACCGATCCGGTCCTGGCCAGCACGGTCCAGGTGGGACCGCCAGGGGAAACTAAAGAACGCCACGATATCCGCTTTAATCTCACCGTTGAAGCCGGTGCCAATGATGGTCTGGCGTTCCCGTTTGTGCATCTGGCTATCGCCGCCATCGGCGTTTCGGCGATTGGCGACTGGACGATGCAGTGGGCGTTGGAAGATTTACTATGGCGGGTAACCGCCGGGGTAGTCGCAGGCCTGGTTATTGGTAAACTGGGCGGCTGGTATGTCTTCACTTACCTGGCCCGGGTCAAGGCCCCGGGGTTATCCGACAAGCATCCCATGTCCTATTCCAGTGAAGGGGTCGTGGCCCTGGGAGCATTATTTTGCGCCTACGCCCTGGCTGAGCTCATTCATGGTTATGGTTTTCTGGCGGTTTTCGTATCGGCAGTGATGGCCAAACAGGCCCAGCCGGGGGACGAATATCATGCGTTCTCTCACCATTTTATGGAGCAGATTGAACGGGTGATGCTGGTGATTTTTCTGCTGATCCTGGGCGCCTATCTGGCTAATGGTATATTGGATGCCCTGACATGGTCGGGTGCCCTGCTGGGCGTGGTGGTAGTGTTTTTAATTCGGCCGGTGGCGGGACTAATCGGCCTGGCCGGCTGCAAGCTGCCGTTTTTTGGTAAACTGACCATGGCGTTTTTAGGCGTAAGGGGCGTCGGCTCCCTGTATTATCTTACCTATGGCGAAAATCACGGCGAGTTTGGGGACACCACGGCGTTGTGGTCGGCCGTGATGTTTACTATCTTATTATCTATTGTGGTGCATGGGGTAATTGCCCCCATAATGCTAAAAAAGGCAGAGAAAAAAGCAGCTCACCAGCTTCCTGAAGAACATCAGTAGCTTGCTGCTATACCGCTGATATAAGGGCAAGGCGCAGAACACGATTAATGCTTTATTAAATGATTAGCTTTTCTTATTCAAAATAACTGAAAAAGTGTTTTGCGCCTGGCGTGTAATCCCCTACAATCCGCTTGTTTTTTAATCGCTCTCAAATACAGGGCTTATAAAGGTTGCCAGGCCGTGGATACCCGCGAATTTATTCAGATCCGTAAGTTTATTGTGAAGCTGGGCAAGATGTTGCACCGCTATGGTACGCCGGCGTTTCGGCTGGAGGCCTATCTTACCGAAGTGGCCACCTATTTAGGCGTGCGCTCAGCGTTTATCTCGACCCCAACCTCGCTCACCTTTGTCCTGTGGAGCGACCGTCACGAAGAAGAATACAATTCTGCTGCCCGCATGTTGCCGGGCGATCTGGACTTAAATGCCTTGTCACTCACCGATGAACTGGCCATTAAACTGCTGGGCGGTGAGCTTAGTCTCAGCGAAGCCGACCAGCGGCTGGATGAAATTGATGCGATGCAAAGTCCCTATTCTCATCGTACTACACTGGCCGCCTTTGGGCTGGCTACCGGGTCTTTTGCGATGCTCATGGGCGCCAGTTTCAACGAGGTTATCTGGACCGGACTGCTGGGTTTAGTGGTGTATTTATGGGCCTTATGGGCCACCCGTAGCAAACGCGTGAACCTGATGCTGGAGCCGGTAACGGCGTTTGCCTCAGGCTTACTGGCGTGTGTGGTCAGCCGCTATTTTGATCCCGGCATCAATATTCCACTGATTGTGTTGTCCTCGGTCATTATTCTGGTGCCGGGCCTGGCCATCACCATGGGGCTGGCAGAATTATCTTCCCGCAATATGGTGTCGGGTACCGCCCGGATCATGGATGCGCTGATGCAGTTGTTCAAACTGTACTTTGGTGCCTTTCTGGGAATTTCCCTGGGCTTTTTTCTGCTGGGCGAAAACCAGTATGAACCGTCTGCCTCGCTCCCTTACTGGGCAACCTGGCTGGCGGTATTGCTGCTGAGTATTGCGTTGCTGGCGATTTTTCGGACCCGACCTAAGCACATGCTGTGGGCCATCGCCGCCGCTTTTGTGTCGTATGGTACCACGGTGGGTACCTCACTTTTTATGGAACAGTCTATGGCCACCTTTGCCGGGGCTTTCGCCCTGGGGATATTTGCCAACCTGTTCACCCGGATTGCCAATCAACCGGCCACCATTGTCAGTATGCATGGCCTGATTGTGCTGGTGCCGGGCTCCAAAACCTATATCGGCCTGAATACCTTTATTTCAGGCAAGAATTTTGTGCAGGCTCAGCATATCGGCCAGGAGGTATTTTTGATTTTTATGTCGCTGGTAGGCGGGCTGATTTTTGCGAACGTGGTTATGCCCACCAAAAAAGCCCTTTAGTTTAATAGCCGGATAAGGGCTTTGCCCAAACGCACATTTAATGCGCCGGCGGCCACCGCTTCGGCTGAATTTTCCACAAAGCGTGCGGTCAGCGAGCCACTGATCTGATTGGCAATTTCATCCGTGGTCAAATCAAAAATACTTTGGGCGGCCAGATTCTGGGCCACAATCGTTAATAGCTTCCAGTTACCGGCGGTGGCCGGGCGCAGGCCATATACCTGCGCCACCCGCCGAATGGTACGCAGGCTGATCCAAACAATGGCAAAGGTCTGAATCAGATGATTGGGGCTGACAAACACCAGACTGCCACTGGTCAGCGATTCACTTTTCACCACCGCCCGCGCTTTGTCATTCACCGGCGTAGCCACCATCCGTTCATACAACCGCACCCGCTCTGCCGCGCTCATATCTTCACTGCAGGTATGCACATACTGGCGATACTGGTGTGCCGCAAAGCTATGTTTGGCAAAGGTACCGGCATGGCGCTGCAATGTTTTTTGCACCGTTTGTGGACTCTTTTCAGCCAAAGCCGGCAAGTTCAGATGCTCATTCAAATGCTGGTTGACCGCCCGAAAGCCTCGCCATTCGCGCAGACACAGCCAGGTCAGACACACGGTGAACAGCCCCAGTAAGACGCCCAGCATCACGGCGATCACCGGCGCTGAGTCAAACTGCGCCAACAGATAACTGGTGGCCTGAACCACCGAAAACATCACAAAGGTCAGGATCCCCAGCAGCAAGGTAGTGGTGAATAAAGAGATACGGGCCGAAGACGGCGCCTGCCAGTCGCTGGTTTCGACTTTTTGCGGCATAGCCTGCTTTGGGGGTGCATCACTGATTTCGCGTTGTTGAACCCGGGCGCGATACCCTGGTGTAGATTCACTCATTATTCTTTACCCAATAAAAACTGAAACAATCTATCCAGACCGCGGCCATTGAGCATGCGTGGCAGATAGTCCTCTGGTACCCGGGCCGGCAATACCGGAAAGTGTTCATTTGCTGACATTTGCGCCAGGGTGTCGGGTAGCGGCTCAAACTCCGCTTCCAGATACCGCCCGTCGGCATCCAGGTAGCGCAGACTGTTGGGGTTACTGCCCGGGTCGGTAGCCTGAATCGCACTTACCAGAAAATGCTCGAACTGTACCGGCTTATTGTGAAAACGGGCCACTGCGCCGGCGGTGATTTGCTGGAGTAAGTTCAGTAACGAATCACGATGAGCCGGGGGAATCAGATCGGCTTTACCTGCCACAAAGGCCACCTTACTGATGCTGTTTTGGCGCAGTACATGCCGTGCCATCCACGAATCATCGCCATAAGAAAAGGTTTCTGCCAGATGACTCAGGGTTTCTTTAAGCTGATACAAATGCTGTTTGCTGTGGTTAAGCCCCTCAAACAGATCGATCAAAATAATCTGTTTGTCGGCCTGACGAAAGGTTTTCTGCTGTAACGGTTTTAGCCACTGCTGTTGAAAATGCTGAAAATGGTCAGTGAATAATTGGGTCCAGGGGTTGGTGATATCACTGCTGACACTGGAGGGTAAAGGCGTAAAGCCTTTGGTTTGCCAGTCGTAACTATTGTCCCCAATAAAAAGCTGCCCGGTTGCAACAAGGTAATGCCATTAGCTTTGGCATGCTGCAAATACGCCCGGTACGTGCTTACCAACGAGGCGACGCTGGTTTCGTCAGGGGCGATATCAAAATCAAACTCTTCCACCAGCTGGTGCCAGTCATTGGCATAATCTCGCTGAGGCCGATTCATTTGCTGGGCCCAGGAGGAGTCTGACCATTGGTTAAAGGTGCGGTTTAACAAGGGCAGGTCGGTTAACCACTCGCCCGGGTAATCGATAAACTCAAACACAATATCGGTATACGGCAACAGATACTTTTTGACCTTGCCAGTTTGCTTTAAGCGCACCACCAGCTTGAAGCCGTATACATCCTCGGTGGGGCTGGGCCACTGGCCCTGATGGAGAGCAGCCAAATGCTCTTCTACCGGAAACAGCTTAAAACCTTCGAGCGGCTCCACCCACATATGCTCCACCAGCTCCATGGGCAGGTGCTCAAGCAAAGGCAGACAGTCATACTTTCCTTCACTACGAAATTTGAGCATGGTCATCAGGCTGGTGAACAACATCGATTTACCGCTGCGGCTCAACCCGGTAATGGTAAAACGGTGCCGTTCCTTTAAAAACCAGTCAGCCCAGTGGTTGTGTTGTGCAGGGGTAAACCATTGATGGATCAAAATTGCCTCTCACCGGATACTATTGCTTATATCTGGCTTTATTGTGCCGTAATTCAATAGTCAGTGAGAGGTTTTCTTTACTCTGTGGCAGCGTTTTGCGCCTGGTTCTGGCTCAACAGCTCGGCCTGATGCCGCTGATCGATGGAAAATCCCAGCCGGGTCAATCCATCAAGAATTTCGGTATTGGCCATAAAGGCCTGCCATAACAAGCCACTACGATGGTTTTCAATCATCCCCACGATGGGTCCCTGGTCAATAGCCAGATAGGTATAGCGCACCTGCTCTTCTGCCGCGCTTGAAAAGCTCAGATTCAAGCCATCATAAAAACCCATTTCACCAAACAGATATTTGCCATGATTGCGGTACAGATTACGCAGCACCTTCATCGACTCATCCGGCGTATAGGGCATGGAGGATAACGCGGCAGTCGGCTGAATGGTGCCATGGTCGCGCTGCGCGCCCGGGGCGTGCGCCGTGTAGCCGGCGGGCACCATATCGCCGGCACTCAACCCCCATAACTCCTCAGAATACCCCGCCCAGCCGTAGGGATTATCAATGCAGTAAGCACGGTTAATCAGGGTATGGCGTTTATTTTGCTCCCAATAGTTGGCGTATTGATCACGCAGCCCTCTGGGGTCCAGCCCCATAAAGCTGTAATGGGCAAAAAATAACGGGCCACCCTTGGTCGCGCGCTGACCCAACGGCAACGCCATCCCATAATAGTCTTCATAATTTCTGAAGGTATTGGCGTCCCAGCTGGCCCAACCTTCGTGGTAGACCTCAGGTCTGATAGGATGCGTGGGCGAAGAGGCAGCCAGAATATAGGCAATTAAAGACTCGTTATAGCCGGTAATTTTGTGGTCCATTATCCAGTCGTAGTTTTTTGACCAGTGCCAGTAAAGGACATTTTCGTTTTGCGTGTACCAGTCCCATTCCATTTCTTCCCAGAGCCGGGTGATGGTCGCCCGTAAACGGGTTTCCGCGGCGGTATCTGCATTGAAATACTGCCGCGCCGTTAACATTCCCTGCGCCATAAACGCCGACTCCACCACATCACCGCCATCGTCGAACGCACTGAAATTAAACACTTCGCCTGTTTTCGCGTCATACCAATGGGCCCACATACCATGAAAGCGCTCAAAACCGTCCAGGGTGTCTACAATTTTGGCCATCCGGGCCACGGCCTGCTCCCGGGAAACCCATCCACGCTGCGCGGCAGTAATGATAGAGGCAATACCAAACCCGGTGCCGCCGGTGGTAACGATATCGACATTTGGCAGGCGCGGTTTTCGCTCGCGCGCCCAGCCCGTATTGGGCTCGGCATACTCCCAAAAATATCTGAAGGTGTATTTTTGCACCATCTCCATCAGTTCATCATCACTAAAATCCCGTATCCTGGCCGAGCCTTCCGCCAGTAAAATTCTGCCGCCCTCCTCTTGCTGGCGTTTTAACCGATACTGAAGGGACACATTGTCGGCAATATCCCTGACAAAATCGAGCACCCGGGTGTCTTCGGTGACAAACCGGGTTTCCCAGTTTTTGCCATCCACACTGGCTTCTACAAGGTAGGTGCTGTTGGCAGCGTGAAGGCGCTCCCACTCTAACTCGATATGACTGTCATAGCCGGTCAGTAAAAATTGGGACTGTGCCTGTACCCAACACGCCAATGCCCATGTGAGTGCAATAGTGATGATCTTCTTCATTTTTCTTTTCTTACCTGACTGTGTAACAAAATATCGGTGCCGGAGCGGCAGTGCTGCTTAAAATTCCCACCCTGCCGATAATTTAAGCTGTCGCTTACCGCCTTGCGTACTGCTGTTAAGATTGGCTTGCTGATAATTGGCTTCAGCCGGGTTCAGATAAAAGTCGTGGTAATTGGTGGTGTTGAACAGGTTCTGAACATCCAGCCGCACCCAGAAAGCAGAGTCTTTTAACAAAAACTCAGAAGCAAAATTTTTGCTTAAAGCGAGGTCGAACCGGTGATAGTCGCTGTCCCGGGGTTGGGTGCGTTGATAAGCACAGGCATCATCAACACACACCAGATTTTGATAGGTACGCGGCGACGACCAGGTAAATTTACCGGTGGCGACAATATTCCACGGCAGGTCATAGGAGCCGGATACCACCACCCGATGATCCGAAACACCGGTGGCATCACTCCAGCCATAGTCACTGACCGACGCATAATCCAACGCAAAGACCTCGCTGTACACCCGGTTTTCCTGGGCATCGGTAAAGGTATAGGCAAGATTAAAACTCCAGCCGTCTTTGAAGGCGCGATTCAGCTTCACATATACATTATTGGCTTTGGTTTCCCCTTCATTGACGGCCAGTAATAAGTTACCCCAGCCTGGTACCCCGAAGGCCCAGGGCGACCCCCAGTTTTTGTCGTCTTCAAAAAACTGACCGTTTTCACGCCGGTTGCCCAGCACCCAGTTAAACCCGTTTTTGCTTTTGATATGAGCGATACTGACTTCGGTGCTCCAGTCACCAAAAAAGCTGCGTATGCCTAAACTAAACTGATCAGAATAAGGCACATCTAAATCGTTGTTTAACAGGAAACGTTCCCCCTTAACATCCACACTGCTGATGAGATTATCCAGCCCCTCCTGGGTTAAATAGGCCGGATCCCAGGCGACACAGTTAGCCGCACTGAGATCACAAGGATTGTCGGGATCGCCGGCAAACAGATAGCTCACAGAGGCAAATGAACCGGCACTTCTTTCCAGTTGCAGAAAATCGAACTGGTTGCGATCGTAAGAGCGTCCTACACCACCAAACAGCATATGATCTTCAGCCTCATCCAGAATATAACTAAAGCCTAAACGAGGTTGCCAGGCCCCGGTAAAATAGTCCCGTTCGCTACCGGTGCTGATGTAGTTTTCTATGTCGTAATTGGCGTTGTCGATGTTTGGCCAGTTTCGAAGGGCTGACACCAATTCTGGCGGGGTTTCATAATCCTTGTAACTGGGGGTTTCTTCGTAGTCCCAGCGCACCCCGATATTCAGCGTCAATCGTTGCGTGACTTCCCAGTCATCTTGCAGATAGATCCCAAACTGACGGGTATCGGCGGTAATGGCGCCACCGGCAGAATTGGCGGCGGGCACACCCCATCTCACTTCATAAGGCTGCACCGGTTCAAACGTCCCCTGCCCGTTAAATTCCACATTGTATTTATACTGCGGCGTGAGCGGTTGCTGCTGTAATGTGCGCAACTCGATATTTTTGTATTTAAACCCGACTTTGACCACATGGTAGCCGTGCCATTCTAAATCGAGCCAGGTGAAGTCGTTCTGAATGCCCCAGCCCCGCTGCCCCTTATCCTGGAAATCACCATTGCCGCCAAGATTAAGAATACTTTCCTGCTGCGCGGTTTGCAGCAAGATGCCCGGCTCAGGCGTGATAGCACGGGGGCTCCAGGAAGAATCTTCATAGGTCAGTCTCAGCTCATTTTGCCACTGGTCCTGAATATAGGTGTGTTTAATGTGAAAGCGTTCATCTTGTACCTCCCGGCTAACGCCGTAGGCACGGGTATTGGCGCCGCCAAACCCAGAGTCATCAGCTTCATCCCTGACCTTGGCGGATAACTCCAGCGCCTGATCCTGATTAATCTGCCAGTCGATTTTGCCAAAAAACAAATCTTCTTCAAAACCAGACGTGAATCTGCCCAGATACTCCTCGTAAGCCGCTGGCAAGGTAACAAAATCGATGCCATTGCCGCCGTTTACATCAAACGGCTGGTCGATAGTCTTGCGTTCGAAGGCCGCGATAAAGTGTAGCCGGTCCTGAATAATGGGCCCGGCGAAGGTCACCCCGGTATGCCGAATCATTGACCGGGATTTGCCGTTGATTTCATTGGGCTCAGCTTCCCGTAACCCTTCGTCGGTATAATCAACAAACACCTCACCTTCAAAGGTATTGGTGCCTGACCGGCTAACCGCGGTTATCGCCGTGCTGCCCACCTGATCATATTCGGCTTTGTAATTTTGTGTGATGACTTTATATTCACCAATGGCACTTTGAGGAAACGGATTGCCGCGACTGGAGTCCTGCCCCGTGACCCCGCCTTTTAATACATAATCTTTTTGACTGACCCCATCTAAAAATACATTCACATTTCTTTGATGCTGAGCCCCACCGCGCAAACTCACGCTGCCATCGGCCCCGGTATTCACTTGTACCCCTGGGGCAAGATCGGCAAAGGCCAGAAAATTTCGGTTGTTCTGCGGCAAGCGCTTCAACATTTCCGGGGTGATATTCGTGCCCACCTCACCGCCAACATAGTTCTGGATACGTGAACCTGAAACCGTGATATGTTCGATTGACGATGGTGCGCTGGGATCCCCCCCAAAGTCCAGTTCGGCCGTTTGGCCGATTCTTAAGGTGATGCTTTCAACTTCATCTTTCACCGTCACGGTGTAGGTTCCGGGTTTTAACCCCACCAACACATAAGAACCATCTTCCCGGGTGGTGGTTTTTCTTACATAACCGCGTTCTTTATCACGGGCAATCACCACCACGCCCTGGGGTGAAGATGAGGTATCGGTATACTCGCCCCGTAAGGTCGCCCCTTCTATTTGGGCCATCACCGAAAAACTTGGGCCTGCCAACAGGGCCATCGCCAGGGCAACACGATGCTTCTTAAACCACACATAACCTGATTTCATGGGTTTTCCTCCAGGATTGAACATGTGATGGCTCTGAATACCGCTCATCTGTCAGCGACCACCTAATGATTTTTGTGAATAAACATGAAATGTAACCGATTTCCATTATTATGTTCAGATAAACCGAAACCAAAGTCAACAACATAAAATTTACGTTCCGTTTACCTGCTTTGCAGGTTCTGGACATGACCGGAATATTGTTTTTATGCCCTGTTTTAAATAAGTTTTTTTGTAATTTTCTGGGTCTTTGTTTGAGTGAGACGTATCGTCCGGCCAATATAAAACTACAAAATGGCGGTGTAATCGATTACCATTTGAACCAGTAGCCATTGGTGCTACTCATTCGTATAATCGGAAGTAATGAAGTGACAAAAATTCAACACAGTACCCTTGCCATGCAGGATATTGCCGAGCGCGCAGGGGTAAGCAAAGCCACGGTGTCCCGGGTTATCAATAATCCTGACCGGGTGTCTGAAAAAACCCGGGCCAGGGTCATCGCCGTGGTGTCTGAACTAGGCTATAGCCCAAACCATCTGGCCGCCGGTCTGCGGCAGGGCCGCTCAAAAAATATCGCGGTGTTACTGCCGGATATTACCAATCCTTATTTTGCCCCGGTGGTACAAAGTATTGAACAGGTGGCGATGAGTCAGGGCTACTCGGTCATTTTGAATGATACTCAGGATGATCCTGAGCTTGAGAAAAAATTTGCCTCGATGATATTTACCCGGCAAATAGACGGTATTATCACGAATTCTGCAAGACTGCCTTTTCCGGTGCCCCTCGGCACCAGCGCGCCAGCTCTGCCGCCCATGGTCAACGCCTCGGAATTCTGTGATACCCCTGATGTAATTAAAGTCGGCGTAGACAATTATCAAATTGGGCGCGACGCCACTGAATTTCTTTTGCACCAGGGCCATACGGCCATTGCAGTGCTGGCAGGCCCTGAAAATCAACACAGCAGTGTGGAACGATTGCGCGGCTTTGTCGATGTCTTGCAAGAAAACAACCTCCCCTTTCCCAGTCATTGGGTGTTTCATAGTGACTATTCGATGGCAGGAGGTGACCAGGGCGCCAGGTCGCTTATGCAATGGCGTGAAAGACCCACTGCGATCTTTAGCTTTGGCGATCTTGCCTCATTCGGGGTTATGCACGCGCTTAGAGAGCTGGGGTATAACATCCCCGAAGATGTCTCAGTGATGAGTGTGGATGGCATTGCCATGGGAGAATATCTGGCACCGCCACTGACTACCATCGCTCAGCCTTTAACTGAAATCGGACGCACATCAGCACAACTGCTTATTGATATAATCGAGGGCCGGCCACCGCAAAAAACAACCTATATGCTGGCCCACCACACCATCGTAAGAAAGAGTGTTCGTGCTTATCGCCGCTAACAAAAGCTTTTCAGGGGGTGATGGCAACAGGGCATTTAGCCAGCTTCTGGCGTGATGGCTTATTGCCCACCACGCTATCCTGGCACAGAATGTTTTGCAGGCTGAGGTGAAAGCGGCGTTAGCAGCAGGGTCAGCGCTAAGGCCACAAGCGCACACGCCGCGCTAATAGCAAATGTCAGACCCGCGCCCCAGTTCCAAAGATACCCCGCCCCGGCGATACCCACCGCCTGACCGGCAGCGGCGCAGCCGCCGGCAAACAGGGCCTGCCCGCGTCCTTCAAGCGCATCCGGAAACAGCTGTTTAAACATCAAAATGCCCACGCTGTGGACCCAGCTGAAAGTGAAGCCATGTAATAACTGAATAAAGGCCAGCGCCCACCATGTGGAAGGTTCGCTAGCCATCACCGCCCAACGCACCACGGTTAAGGTCAGGCTTATCATTAAAATGCGGGTGTAACTGATATAGCGCAGCATCATCGGCATCACCGCAAACATCATCAGCTCGAACACCACGGCGACCGACCACAAATTTCCGATTTGGCCCTGAGAGTAGCCTCGCTCTTCAAGAAACAAACTGAAAAAACCATAATAACTGCCATGGCTCAGGTTAGATAAAAAGAAGATGGCTATGGTAACCAACACCACCGGCTGTTTCAGGTGACCGCGGATGGTCAGCGAGGCATCATGGCCAGGCTGTATATGTCCGCCATAATTTATCCACGCGGTAATGAGCAACAGCATCATCAGCCCCAACAACAAAACCGGCAGATAGCCTATATCGATGATTTCAAGTAAATGGCCGGTGGCCCAGACACTGAGCACAAACCCCACCGAGCCCACCAGTCGGACCAGGCTATAGTTGTCTTTGAAGCGCCCAAGGTGACGTAGCGTGATTACCTCGAACTGAGCATTGATCCCCTGCCAGAAAAAACTGCTGCCCGCCAGCACCATGACCACCCCCAGATAGTTTTCTGCCACCCAGAATACAGCGGCAAAAATAGCCAGGGCGATCATGACGCCGGTACGCACCAGCATCAGGGGTTTACCGGTCTTATCGCTTAGATACCCAAAAAAATAGGTGCCTGCCACCGTCATAAGAATTTGCGCGGACGTGACCCCGCCAATTTGTACGGTGCTGTACCCCTGGTCCCGCATCCATAAAACCCAGTAAGGCAACATCGCCCCGTAAATGGCGCAACTGAAAAAATAGTAGGCAGACAAACGACAATATGGGGGAGACGTAGATTCACAAACTGACATTACTGCAAGACACAATCAAAAATAATATAGGCAGAGTGTATCGTCGCCCCTGGCGAATTACACGCCTTTTGCACATTCCAATTTGCACGTTCACACTTGCACGGTGATGTGCAGGACCGACCTGGCAAGGGGCGTGGGCCACAGCAAATGAGTGTGGCTGCGTGGTCATAGCTGGCCCCTACCACCCTACTATTACAGTAACATCGAAAATGAAATAGCCTGCAGTGTTACTGTAACACTGCAACATTGTAAAACTGTAACACTTAGCCATCTTATTCCATAGGCTGCTTAAATGCATCAGGCTAAACCGGGAAAAACCGGCTGAATCCCATTCCAATACTAGACCAACGCCGCTGTTACCTGTAACATTTATCCCTCATCAAGCTACGACTTACCGGCTGCCATATGTCTAAAAAGAACCCCCGTGTAACATTACAGGATATTGCCGATGCAGTCGGTGTGACAAAAATGACGGTGTCACGATACCTGCGGGAGCCGGCTACCGTTGCAACGAACACCCGCACCCGCATTGCCGATGCCATTGAAGAGCTCGGGTATATCAAAAATCGGGCACCGTCGATGCTCGCGCGGGCGTCCAGCAAAACCATCGGGGTGGTGGTTTCCTCGTTATCGAACCAGGTGTTTTCTGCGGTGGTGCAGGGAATTGAAAGTGTTACCCGCGCCCATGGCTTTGATACTTTATTAATGCACACCGGTTATGACAGCGCTACCGAAGAAGAGAAGGTGGCGGCGCTGTTGTCCTATCAGATAGACGCGCTGATATTAACAGAAACTGAGCATACGCCGCTCACCCGTCAGATGTTACGCCAGGCTGATATCCCGGTGGTGGAGTGTATGGAGCTGCCCTCACAGCCTTTGGATATGGCGGTGGGTCTGGACCATGATGCGGCAGCATTTGCAGCGGTAAACCAGCTTATTGAGGCAGGATGTCAGGATATTGCGTATTTTGCGGCGCGTATGGACACCCGAACTCAACACCGTAAGAATGGTTACCAACGGGCATTACAACAGGCCGGGCTGTCGGAAAAGATTATGCAGACCACGATGTCTTCGTCATTTTCACTGGGTCGCGAGCTGTTAAACGATGCCCTTGCGCAGTTTGAAACCATTGATGGAATTTTTTGTACCAATGATGATATCGCCGCCGGGGCCTTATTGTGTGCCCAGGAGTACGGCCTGCGAATTCCCGAAGATATTCGTATCATCGGCTACAACCAGCTGGATATCGGGCAGGCGCTTACCCCGGCCCTGGCCAGTGTGGTGACCCCTCGTTTTTTAATGGGCCAGACCAGTGCCAGTCTGTTATTAGCACGCCTGCGCAATGAAGTGGTGGAACAACCCATTGTCGATGTGGGTTTTAGTATCGATGCTGGCGGCTCGTTATAGCCCCAGGGGCTAACAAGGCCTACCGACCGCGGCCTTATGCGGGGTAAAATTGCTGCATAAGCTGGTCGACAATGACTGCTACCGTTGCGGCGACATCACAGGCTGTAACATCTTTCTCGGTGGCATCAGGCTCTTCTAACGCGGCAAACTGACTGCTGAGCATCACGGGCTGCATAAAATGGCCACTGCGCTGGGCCATGCGCTTTGCGATAAGCCGTTGTTCCCCTTTTAAATACACAAAATGTACCTGGGGGTTGTCTTTGCGAATTGCATCACGGTACCGGCGTTTTAAGGCTGAACACACCACCACCCCGGCTTCCTGCTTAGAGGCAAAACTAAACACAGCATCGTTGATGCGGGTGAGCCAGGGCGCCCGATCATCATCATCTAACGGCATCCCTTGCTGCATTTTTTGGATATTGGCTCTAGGATGCAAATCATCGCCATCGATAAATTTGGCGTCTAACCGGTTTGCCAAAGCCTGGGCCACGGTGGTTTTGCCCGAACCACTGACCCCCATCACTACAAAACACCTTTTTGACACAGGCTCTCCTTCATCCAAAAATCATTGCCATTAATGTAAATAAACTGTTTACGAATTCGCTGTTATGGGTAACATGTTACCGGTAACTCTTGATGTTGTGAACTGCTAAAAAGGAATGTTATGAATCACCCCGCCGCTATTACTGATCCCACCATCCTGTTGCTGCTGGGTCTGGGCGCGGTAGCACTATTGATGCTGCTAATTATTCGTCTGAAAATTCATGCCTTCGTGGCCTTAATTGGGGTTAGCCTTGTGACCGCCCTGTTGGCTGGCATAGCCCCCAGAACATTATGCCTGTATTGATGCAGGGTTTCAGTGGCACGCTGGCGGCGGTGGCCCTGCTGGTAGGTCTGGGCACCATGATTGGCAAAATTCTGGAACAAACCGGCGGCGCCAGGGTGTTAGCCGATACCCTGATTCACCGGTTCGGCGAAAAGCGGGCGCCACTGGCACTGGGCATCGCCTCCCTGCTGTTTGGTTTTCCCATCTTTTTTGATGCCGGCTTGATTGTTCTAATGCCTATTCTGTTAACCGTGGCCCGGCGGGTGAATGGCTCGGTGTTACATTTTGCTTTGCCGGTGGCCGGTGCGTTTGCGGTGATGCATGCGTTTGTGCCGCCCCACCCTGGCCCGGTAGCCGCGGGGGATTTGCTGGGCGCAGATCTTGGTTTGCTACTGGCAGTGGGTTTAATTATCGCGTTAGTGAGCTGGTATGTTGGAGCGTACCTGTATTCCCGTTACGCGGGTGAACGCTTCACGGTGCCTTTGCCAGCATGGTTCACCCATGAATCGAACATCAGCCAGTCCGATATTCAGCCCCCGCGCTTTGCCACGGTTATCGGTATTTTACTGGTGCCGGTTTTGCTTATTTTTATGAACACCGGGATCCACAGCTTACAGGTGGCGGGCTATCTTACGATGGATAATCTGTTTACCGATTCGCTGAAAATGGTGGGGCAGACGCCGGTGGCATTACTGGTCACCTTACTGCTGTGTCTGGCTTTGTTTACCCGGCAGTTTGGCCGCAAGCAAATGGAAATGCTGTGCACCGATTCGCTGGCGCCAATTTGTGCCATTATTCTGGTAACCGGCGCCGGGGGGATGTTTGGTGGGGTGTTACGTGCTTCAGGCATTGGTGAAGCGCTGGCCGGACTGTTATCCGCCAGCGGCATGCCGGTCATTGTGGCGGCCTTTGTTATTTCGACCTGTTTGCGGGTGGCGCAGGGTTCGGCCACGGTGGCATTAACCACGACCGCCGCCCTGATGGCACCGGTGGTCGCCGCCACCAGCGGTTTATCGTCACTGGATTTATGCTTTATTGTGATCGCCATCGCCGGCGGTGCCACCGTCTTATCCCACTTTAATGACTCAGGATTCTGGTTGGTATCCCGGTTATTGGGTATGGATGAAAAAACCACCCTTAAAACCTGGACAGTAATGGAAACCCTGCTGGGCAGCATAGCCTTTTTACTCGCTGCCGCCCTCTCTGTGGTGTTCTAGGCTGAGGATGGTACCCGTTGCTGATTATGCGCCTGAGAATACATCAGAGCAAAGCAATAGCCTACAATCAGGCTCATGGTCAGCATCTCGCCACTGTCTTCGATCAGGCCGAAGATAAAGTTACCAAAGGGCAAGGCACTGTGAAGCATATCGATAAGGATCCCGAAAAACGCCAGCCCTGCCACACCCAGCAGCAATTTGTGGGTAATATGACGGGCGGCTTGTGAGGCAAAGTAATAGGTTACAAACAACATCGAAAATAAGATCCCGCCGGCGATGGCCGTCACCAGCAACTCACCAAAATCCTGGGCCCGCAGACTCAAGGCCGGCTGAATGTTTAGCGCCTCCACCAGATAACGTCCCCCGTTTTCGTGCACTTTAAGCGAGTCGTCTGCCAGCATGTATAAAAATATCAGGGACCAGACCACAAAGCTGGCGGCCTTGTCACGCAGGGCAATTATTACCAGTAAGCTGGCTATCCAGAACTCCTTCATATACTGAAACACCTCGGCATACCCCATGTCCTGGGATAGATTGAAGTAGCCGCTGTTGATATACCCCAGCTTTCGCAATACATGAACCAGTATAAAACCCGCATCCGTCATGAGTAGCAGTAGAATTAAAACTGTTACCGGATAGGAAAACTTCCATTTAAATAAATCCATCTCAACCGCCCTACTTTTATTATAGTTATCAACAACAAAGCTGACCAACTTTAACCTTTCCTGGTAATAAAAAGATCACTTTGAGCTGAGCCTTTTATCCCGCATCATTTGCGCGGTACGTTGAAATGTCAGGGTTAAGCGTTCAAATACCCCTTCAATCATTTTTAGCTGGTGCGCAGACAGCTGATTTTGCTGCAGCGTAACCATCACCTTATCACAGGCTTTTTCAAACCGGCTGGTATTGCGGCCTTTGGCCGCATCAATATAGGCATCGGCCAGGGCGTATTGCCATTCTTTTAACACCGCCGACATATCAATGGAGGTGAGACTTTGCACAAAGGGTCTGAAACGAATCGAGGTGTGTCCAAGATTCAGGCCGGTAAGACCCAGATCGGTAATTACCCGGGCATCGCTGAGCACACCCTGCTCAAAGCTGGCCAGACGCAGTAACCGGTCCCCCATGCGGGCATTAAACCAGTGTTCGGGAGCTTTGCGGCCTACCAGCCTTTTTAGATCCCGTCGGGTGGCAGCCAGCAGCCGGGTTTGTAACAGGGCCACACCGGGGCCGGTAATCACTTTAAAGGTCCAGTACAGCAAGGTTACCCCCAGCAGAATAGCCATCGCGTTGCTAAGGGTGTAATCCACGGAAAATGGTAACCGCATATCATTGGAGGGCTGCACCAAAATGGTAAAGGGAATGCAAAAGCCCATGCCATAAGGCAGGGTGGCGCGATCAGCAATGGCCATCAACCCCAGAAAATAGGGACCGGCCAACACCAGTATCAAAATGGCGAAATCTCCGGAACTTTGTGCCAGTAAGTTCAGTGCGTAAAAAATAGCGACCGGGATAGCAATGGCAACCCCTACCAGCATCTTTTTCAGGGCGCTTTTGACCAACGCCGCGGACAGGCGGGCAAACATAATGGAATAGATAACCGGCAATATCATCAGCATAACCGCGGCCGGGGAGCCGGTATAAAGCCATAAAAAAGCGCCGATGCTGAAAACCATAAAGGTTCGAAAACCGGTGGCCAGGCCAATGAGCGGATCGCGGTAAGGCCGCTGTTGAGGCGCTTTGAGAAGTGAATATTGATTATTTGTCAGGGCATTGTAGGCCCGTAATACCAGCACCAGTTCGGCGACCATATGTTGTGCGGTCTGAATTAACCGTGCTTCAAGAGGGGTTAAGGCCTCTTGTTCACGGGCGCTTTTTAACAGGCTACGACGTTGTTTTTGAGCCAGTTCATAGCAGCGTTCAGAATTATCCGACAGCGCGATATGTTGTAAATCCCGCCGCAACGAATCAAGTAGCTTCGACAGTTTAGGCGTTATTACCGCGGTATGATTGCGCTGTAAGCGACCAAAAATCTGAATGACTGCCACCAGCGACAAAATTTTGTTGCCAATCACGGTGGCCGCCCGGGACCGTCCCGGCCCGAAAGGTCCTTCGTAGGTTACCGCACTGGCATCATCATTAAGCGCAGCCAGTGATTCAAGGATGGCATCAATACGCTCGTGCCGGGCTTCGTGGGAGCCGTTTGGGTCCAGCTCCAGAACCAGATAATCCATGGTCTGGTTGATGGCAATGCGGGACTGACTTTTCAATTCTGTATGCACCCGTCGAGGCCAAACCAGCATACTCACTGTCATGGCACATAACGAGCCGACGATGATTTCGGTGATCCGGGCCTGAGCAATATCAAATACGGTCAGGCTGGAAACCGCCTGGGGATCGACCATGGTCAGCAATACAATAATGCAGGGAGTGACACAGGCCATGGCAAAAAAGTAGATAAAATTAACCCGGCGCACCATCGCCGACAGACCGGCATTAATCCCCAGCCACCCAGCCAGAGCCGCCATGGCTGGCACCGGCGCCCCATGCAGGTAGCTCAGTACCAACATCCCATAAATACCACCGATAAGCGTGCCGCTTATCTGGCTGACGGTTTTTTCAACCACCATGCCGCCTTCAGGACGAATCTGCAGAAACACCGCAGAAACCACTGCCCAGTAAGGCTTGTCGAGATTAAAATACAACGCGATGTACAGCGCCATCGCCATCGACAACACCCCTTTGCAAGCAAAAATGATCGATTCGCTTGTAGGCTTCAGATAAGTCCGGGCCAACGGGTGAGTAATGGTCATATTATGGTTTATTCAGGTGCACAGACACCGTGGTACCGGCTACCAGCCGCACCTGCTCCGGGACGGGGTCCAGCTCAATATCAACCGGGATACGCTGCGCCAGTCGCACCCAGTTAAAGGTTTGCTGGATTTTTGGCAACATCTGTTCGTTGTGCCCTACGCTGGTATTGGCGATAGCCTGACCAATACTGACCACTTTCCCAGTTAGTGTGTGCTCACTACTCATCAATTTAACCGTGGCGCGTTGTCCAACATGTACCAGCGGCAGCTTGGTTTCTTCAAAGTAGCCGGTCACAAAAAAAGAGCCTTGTTTCACTATGGATAATACCGGACTACCTTGCTGCACATAATTGCCCTCCCGCAAATCCAGGTTCACCACCGAACCGGTCTGCGGTGCTTTAACCGTGGTTCGTTCCAGGTTCAACTCTAAGGTGTTCAGCTTTGCCACCGCTTCGTTATAGTCGGCCTTCGCGACTTCGGCCGAAATACGACTGGTTTCCCCAAGACTCTGGTCCTGCCCCTCTGATTGCTGCTGTTGCTGATATTGCGACTGGGCCAGCTCCCACATACGGTATTTATGATCAATGACCGCCTGCTGTTCTTCTATGGCTGCCTGATAGCGGGCATCATCGATAGTAAAAAGCACCTCGCCCTGTTCTACGGACTGGTTGTCGCGTACCGCCAACCTGGTGACCCAGCCGGATACATCCGGTGCAATTACCGTAATATCCGCCCGTACGCGCCCGTCCCGGGTCCAGGGCGAATACAGATAATTATCCCATACCCAGCGACCCGCAAACACCGCCAGTGCCACCACCAGCAATGTAACCAAAATACGTACTACAGTACCCATGTGAACTTATCTCCCTGCAATAAACACCACGGCCGCCAGGTAACACAAAAACAGCGACACTTCGAACCAGGCGGGCCGCCAGACACGCTGATACCAGCCAGTTTGATACAGCACCACCCGGGTGATGACCGACATCAAAAATGCTATCGGTACCAGTACCACCAGGGGACTGAATAACATGCCGCCTAACGCAATCTCTTCAAACATAAGCCTGGAAGAATAGAAAAAACCTAATTAAAGAATAGCTTACAAATACCCACAAGATCATATGCTATTCCACGCGAATCTGTTTATCACCGCTACAAGCCACGATTGCCAAGCCTTTGCAACTGGCCAGACCATTTTTGTATTAACTAATCAAATCATGAATGTATTCAATCGACGGCAACTGATGCTCCGGTTGGTAAAACAACCGGTTGAGCCTGCCTAAAAAATTGACCCCACGACTGGGATCGTGAGACTTGACCCGCCGCTCACTGGTGGTTTGCATAAACTCCCAGGGTTGCAGGTTCAGCTCTGTGATGTCGTTGTCATCGGTGCCTAAGGCGGCTACCGTCGACAGAATACGTTCTGTTTTGCTTTCCTGGGTCGGGATAATATGCTGTTGATAGGCCGTTTCGAGCGGCGTGGCCACGGCACTGAGGGTGGAATTAATGGCATGCCAGATTTCATCATGGGAGAGATAGGCATCAGTAGGCGCATAATAGCCATCAATTTCCCACTCCAGCTCGGCATTGCTGCTGGCAATGGAGCTTTGTGCTTCTTCACAATAAGACAGGTCAGGCCGGGCGCCGATGTTGTACGCATCGACCGATAAGGCCACACACACCACGATATCGCCCAGCACCTCAGGATCATAATAGAGCGCTTCAAAGGCTGCACGCTTAACGCCCATCCAGCCATGCACTCTGGCCGGTTGCTGAATAAACTGGCGCACGTCATGGGGTAAGTCTTCGCCATAGCGTTCAATAAACAAAGGTAAGGGGTTTTGGGTAGGATCATCCCCGGGCATCCACACCTCGTATTCCTGCCGGTTATCCGCCTTGCCCCGGCTTTTGATGCCATAAGACAAGTTCACCGGCCGACAAATACTGCGATCCTCGTCTACCCTGTGAAAATACTCTGAACGTAGTCTTTTGATAAACGGCGCATTCTGATCAGCCAGCGCTGCGGTTGGATAACGATACCCCACCTCGCTGTCGGCCACTGACACCAGCGCCGGTAATGCCTGGTGTAATTGCTGTCGAACCCCTTCAAGCATGTCGAGTTGCGGCAGTACAATACTGCGTTCTGGCTCCACGGTTAACCGCTCGCCATTAGGGCCAACAAATTTGGGAGTTTTATGAAACTGATAATTTTGTAACCCCATCGCGGTTACTGTCTGATCCCGTAGACGGGCCAGTTCGGTGAAAACCAACCCATGGTTGCGTATATGCTTTAACAGCGGGCGTTGCGACATCCGTAACATGTTTCCTGTGGTGTGTGCCACCAGTGCCGAAGTTCAATGATAAAACTTCACGAAGGCCTTGGGTAATACGAACAGGCTGGGCACTGATATGGGCGTAGTCGATTTGTTCTTAGTTTAGATACTGTTTTAGTTGATAAATAGTTTGCCAGCCTGAGCCTTCAGCGGCGTTGCCAACCGCGATTGCACGTTGCTTTACCAAACACAGGCTATGATCAGCTTTCCAGACTGAAGGCCTTACGTAAATGCTGCGCCTGACGGCGACTTACCTCAATCTCGCTGCCATCGTTAAGGTACACACAAAATGTGCCGGGGGCCATGCCTTCTTCCAGCCGCTGAATTTGATCGATGCGCACAATTTCACTGCGGCTGGCTTTGAAATAATGATTGGGGTTCAGGCGGCTTTCGACCTTAGACAAGGTGGTATGCAGATAGGATTTGCCGGCATTAGAATACACCGCCACATGATTGCCGACGGACTCAAAGCGATAAATTTCAGCAATGCGCACAATATTAAACTCGTGCCCGAACTTTAACAAAAGGCCATGTTCATCCGGCAGCGGCTCAGGCTGAGATTCACTGGCGGTGTCGCCACGGGTAAGCCAGGCTTTATTGATGACCGCATCCAGTCTCGCGGGACTGACCGGCTTTACAATGTAATCGAAGGCATTGAGTTCGTAAGCATCCACCGCATAATCAGAGTAGGCGGTACAAAATACAAAATGCACCTGGTCGCCTACCGCTTTGGCAAACTCCAGACCATTGAGTTCAGGCATTTTTATATCAACAAAAACCAGATCAATGGCCTGGCTGGCAACGGCTTCAAGCGCCTCTTTACCATTGGCGGCCTCACCCACCACCTCAATATTGTCGTACCGGCCCAGCAGGCGAACCAGTTCAAGGCGAGCCAGGCGCTCGTCATCAACGATTAAGACTTTTAACATAGGGTAGTTCCATCCAAACCTGATATTGTTGGTTTTCTTCACGGGTAATAAATTGGCTACGATTGCCATAAAGCAGTTCAAGACGCTTTTTCACATTGTGTTGCCCCACCCGCGTCCCCGGGGCACGGGCCTGTGAAAAGTGCGAGTTTACCACCTCCAGACACCAGGTATGTTCTTTGGTTATATAGCTGTGCATACGAATAAAACCGGGTTGACTACTTTGGGAGATCCCGTGTTTTATGGCATTTTCAGCCAGAGTTAACAAGGTGAGTGTGGGTATTTCCTGGTGCAGGGTTTGGTCATCCAGCTGAATATCCAGCATCAGGCGTTCATCAAATCGGACCTTCTCAATTTCAAGGTATTTTTTGGTAAGTTGCCACTCCTGTTGCAGCGTAGAGCGGGTTTTCATTTGCGCCTGCATCTGTGTTCGCAGCAAATCTGACAGCAGCGTAAGAACTTCCGCTGCCCGTTCCTGATCGGCAAATATAAGCGCCCGGATACTGTTTAAACTGTTGAACAAAAAGTGGGGACTCAACTGGTTTGTCAGCTGCTGTATCTGACTTTGATTCACCTGGCGCTGAAGGCTTCGTTTGTTTTTTTGAAAGTGCCAGCCCAGATACACAAAAGCCCACAGACTCAATGTAACAAACGACTCGGCGCTGCCCATGACGATCATTGCCAGCAGACTGACTTCTGCCCCAGGCTGGCCTTGCTGCGCCAGCACCTGAAGCTGGCTCAAATCGGTTGCATTGAGAAACTGCAGCTTGCCCATGGCAAAAGAGGCACAAAAATAGATTACTGATAACAACATAAGATACAGCAGGCCAAGGGCTATCGGGGTGGGCGCCAGAGTGATTCCAACCAGATTAAGCCGCAGGTAGGGTCGAACCAGAAAATGACAAATACCCGTGAACAACACCGCCTCCAGCAACGCCCGGGTCACCAGCGCATTGGCGTATTGCCCTACGCCTGGCAATAACGACTGCATGGCTGCCCAGGTTAAAATGAAATGCAGGCCAAATATCAGTAGCATGAGCGCCCGGTACAGCTTACTGGTGTTGCCGATTTGCGCACAATAGCGGGTCAAAAACCCCGCCGGCAGCACCGTGCTATTCATAGTGTAAGGTATCGACAGGGTCCAGTTCTGCCGCTTTAATGGCAGGCAGCAGGCCAAACACAATACCTAGAGTCAAACTCAGAATAATTGCAATAACGATGGTCCATATTGGCATAACAAACAGCCCTTCCATTGGTAACCACAACATTACCAGAACACTTAATATATACCCCACAGCAAGACCCACGGCGCCACCAAACAACGCCAGCACCCCAGCTTCAGTTACAAACTGAGTTACCACGATACTGCGGCTGGCGCCCATGGCCCGGGCCATACTGATTTCTGTGGAGCGTTGAGTCACAGCGGCCAGCATACAATTCATAATACCCAGGCCGCCGATGGTCAGACTGATGCCAGCCACACCGATGGCGATAAACAAGGACAAGTCCTGTAACTTTGCCCGCTCAGTCAGTTGCCGTGGTGAGGGTTGCAAAGCAATGATCGGCGGGTTGGGCATACGCAGGCTAAAAAAGCGCTGTATGTCAGCATAAACTGCATCCAGATTACTGTTTTTTGTGATGGTAAACAATATGTCTGTGTAGCTTTGCGCCGACGCAAAGGTTGGGTCCACGGCCACACTGTGAGGAAGAATGAGATAATTATTATCCTTAATATCGGGCAAGGCCAGCCCGGGCAGGCCCACACCCACCAGATTAAATTCTTTATTGGCAATGGTCAGGGTTTGGCCCACCGGATTTTCGTCAATATTAAGTTGTTTAACCAGCCCAGGGCCGGCAAATGCATTGAGTATCTTCTGCTGATTGTCCCGATGTGTAATAAATCGCCCCTGTTGAACCCCCAGACCAAGTAAATACTGATACCTGGGCTGCGTCCCGATAACCTGAGTGATAGTGGCTGAACCCCCTCCCCTTATTGATGTCTTCTCGCCTAACGGCGTTACTTTATAGTATGCGCCCATCAACCCCGGTACCGCTTGTTTCAAAATTAGAAAGTCTTCGTGGCTTAGCGGCTCTCCTGGCGTTGGGGCAGGCGTAGCGGCGGGCCAAACACGGATGCTGATAAGATGGGGATGTCCCGCCTGCGGCCGGGCAAAAGTTTGTTGCTGGGTGTGTTGCATCACGGTGGTGACCGCCACCACAAATGCCACGCCAATAACCACCCCGAGGGTCACCAGCATAGTACGCAGACCATTTTTGCAGATTGCCTGAAGCGCACATTCGCTGCCGTGCAGGGCGGCGGCAAGCAACCCGCTCATGCGTAGGCCCGCAGGTCTGAAGCATGCTCCACGGGTCGGTGGACCCATTCTTTACTAACTGTTTTATTAAGCAACTTCACCTGGCGACGACACTGCATCGCTATTGCCTGGCTGCGGGTGGCCACCACTATGGTCTGCCCCTGCTGATTGATTTTTTCCAGCAGTTGCATAATCAAATGCGTATCCTTAGATGACAAACCCCAGGCAGGCTCATCGGCCAATAACAGGGTCGGTTCACGGGCCATCGCTCTGGCAATAGCCAGTTGTTTTTGCTGCACTAGGGAAAGTTGCGCTGGCAATAACATAGCGGTATGCGCCAAGCCCGTCTGATTTAGCCAGTACCGTGCACGCGCTTTTGCCTTGCGGCCCCGCCAAAGCCAGAACGAGGCCGGCTGCATCACATTTTTTAATACCGTATAGCGAGCGATAAGATGGGGCTGCTTAAATACCCACCCCATATGTGCCCGCCGGGTTTTGGTTAGTTCAGCTTCCGACTGTTGATGAAGGCGCTCCCCCATCAACCAGTAATGACCGGCGCTGGGGGAGCGTAAACCGCCTAGTATATTTAACAAGGAGGTTTTGCCCGCTCCCGCCGAGCCTGTCAGCGCTAAAAACTCACCGCGGCAAATCCCCAGACACACGTCGGCCAGGGTTTCCACCATTTCATTTCCAATTGCATGCTGCTGGTGAATATTGTGTAGGGTGAGTAGCGGGCTACGGCGTCCAAGGGTCATGCTTGTAACCATAGCCCGATTAGCAGGGTATAGGGCAGCAAGGTGAAGATAATACTCTTGAACCGGCTCATCTTTAAACACCGATGCACCGCGGTGATAGTAAGTCCGATACTCCAAAAATGAAACAGATTGACCCCATGAAAAAACGGATACCAGCTGCTATCAGGCTGCACGTGAAAAAACAAATGATTCAGTGAGGCATAATCGAGCATACTAAAAGGCAATGCGGCGTCCGCGGCACTGAAGGTTAACAGGAACAAACCACAATAATTGGCCAGCCAGGGTAGCTGACAAACCATCACAATTTTACACCATTGCAATAGATTGAAGCGAATGGGTCCTGGCGATGCCCGCTCCAGTAGCCAGTATGCCCCACCCAGCGCCGCGACCAACAACATGATGTTCGCCACTTTACACAAACCGATGTATAACCCGGGGCCCAGGCCTGCTATGGCCGTGGTCGCAAATAACTGGGGATAATGTGTGATAAACAGCTGACCTACCCCCTCAGCTGCGAGCTGGGCGGCAGGTCAACCGGTACGGTTTGAAAAAAATAATAGGTGCTGAATAAGATGGCACTCACTATCAGTAGTGCACACCATTTTGCCCAATAAAAACTCACCGTGGAGCGCGAAAAAAAATCGGTGGGGGCAACAAAGGTATCGATAAAGGCATTAGCGGGAGAATATGCGGGCGATGTTTTCACATTAAAAATCCTTCTGATGACCACGCTAGCTTAACGCTAACAACCGCCTGGCCCCGGGGGTAAATGACAAACGGCCGAATTGCAGGATTTTTGGCCTTTTATGTGTGACCCTAAAAAGAAAAAAAGCCCTGCAACATATCCTTGTTGAGGGCCCTGCGTGGAGCAAAAGGGAGAATAACTTTTTTCCTACCAATGGCTGGCGGTAGCTGGTGCTGTGCTTATATCTTCACCGGATTAAGTGCGCCGCGGCTATAGCAATGACAATTGTTGGGCATAGTGCTGTGACATCTTTTTCACCAGGGTAGAGTTTGCATTTAAGCCATACTTACGTAATGCCGCGTAGCGGCTGTCCTCATCGGGCAGCACCGCTACGATGGCCTTGATGGCACGAAACCGATCTTCTTCAATAACGCTGTTTCTGGCCAGATGATCTAAAAAATCCCGACCTGATTCGCCCCCACACCGGGCGATAATATGTAAAGCCGGTTCGGTAGAAGAGTTAGACGTAGTGATGGCCCGCTCTATATGGGTACACTCAGAATTAAAAATATATTGGGGCCGCAAATGCGCAAACATCATTGAGGGCATGATATTCAGCGATACAGACAGCTCGTCCGCTGGCAACTGATTATGCACATCCAGATGCGCCCGATATAACATTACTTCGCCGGGGCTCAATGTTTTTCGTTCAATAAAGGTTAAATCTACCGGCTCCCCCGCATACCCTTCAACATCAAAATAATCATATTCATAGTAGTCACTATGATAGCCAGGCCCCATATAGCCGGAGGTTAGAAAATGAAAATTATGATCATGGGGTACATGGTAATAGAACGACTTTTCCCCGGCTAACTGCAACATAGGATCTTCTTTTGGCAGCCAGATATTGGCGCGCATAAAAAAGTTGGTGTGTTTGCTGGGTGCTTTAAGCATCAGCACCTGGGGGGTATAACGGTTGTTTGTCTGCTGTTCACCAGCACCGGCTAATTCCTGAATCAGTCTTTCTGCCAGAAAAGTACGGTTATTGTTCAGCTTTTTCAGCAAGGGCGCGACGCTGGCAAAGCTTTCAATATCAGTAGGGTCAAAACGACTTTCGATAAGCTGCTCGTAACAGTCATCCAACGATATGGCGTCATCAATAGCCTGGCAATCAAACTTAACAGGCATGCTCAAACTCCTGTTGCTGAATCATCAGCAGGGTTTGCTTTGCCGCCAGCTTCACTTCCGGATGCGGGTCGGTTACCGCCATATCCGCCAACTCCTGTAGCACTTCCAGGGCATCTAGCGCAAGAATCTGTTGCATCGCGTACCAGCGGATAAAATGATGCGAATGCTTCAAAAAGGTTTTCAATGTAGGAATGGCGTCCACGTAGTCAAGCTTGGCTAGAATGGCCATGCACAACTGTAACCTTGAATCAGTTTCGTCCGACGGGTTCTGAAAGCGCAAGGTATGATCGGCGGCACTGAATATCAGACTGACCGGTAATTTACCGCGTTTGATTTCCAGCGAAACTACCACCGCGCTTTGCTCGCAACTTTCATACATGTAGGTTTGATTATTGTGACAGTGCACAAAGTGTCTGTCGGCCACCTGCTGTGTTCCTGCCGGGGTACAGCGCATACCAGCCAGCTGAGTGGTACAGGTAGGGTGTGACCAGTGAGAAATCGTCATATTGCCGGCATGCACAAAATAGCTCAGGGTTTCGCGCCCGAAAAACGACACGCCACGCTGCTGTAGGTTCTGTTTACTTTCCGTTTTGTATTTTTTCAGCAGTACCGGGTCAATAAAGTCGAGATTCAGGTCAAAGTCGGCGGTATTGACCACACTTAACCGCTGCGCAAAGTAGGTCGAATGGCCTGCCATAGGGTATACATAAAATGGATTTTGACCCATCTGGTTGATAGTGGTGGACACTACATGTTCAATCAGATGATCAGAATATTCAGCGATGATGAATTTGAGGCTGGCGGCCGTAGGCATCTCACTGCCTTCAAACAAGTGGGCTAACTGGGTAACCAACGGCAATTTGCTGTTAGCTGCACGATCTTCATCCATATCGCTGGCGGTACGTTCGCGCAACTCAGGATTTTGAATAAAGACTTCAATGCTCTGATTTTTTCTCATGTTCAGCCCCAAAGACGTTAGCACGGCACACCGCTGAACCGACATATTGGTCAGCGGCATGTCACTCAAAGGCTTATGCCAGCGCGATAAGCATACCGACGCAGATTGGTCCGCCGACCACTTGCAGCTGTGAAATTCCGGCTATACCAAAGGGAGACTGTAATGACGCGCTATTTGTAATTTTCATTTTTTCTGTCCTTGTGTAATGACATTGTTGAATGTGTTTATAGTCATTGTGGTGTCGGGCCATGCCGTGACACACCTCGATACAAATCCATTTTTAACAATTACTTAAAAGCAATTATGTACTCAACCCCCAAACCTGGAGGAGCGTGTACAAAATTTTAAGACAGAGATGCAAAATTCCATTTGCGGTATTGAGAGTGTGCTTGTCTGACACCGAAATCATCCTAATGTAGTAGGTGCCGGGAAGGTCGATAATGTGATTTGCGGTCTAAAAAGAGGATTAGTGGCAGATGTTGGGGGGCTTACCAGTAATCCTTTTTAAAACAAAGTGTCCTGCGTAGATAACCCGGCCCAGTCGGCTGATTTTTCAATCAGGCGTTACGGGGAATACGCAGTTTTTTGATAACCCGGTTTTTGGTGGCATGCCAGTGATTTTTTGGCAGCACCGGCGCATTGGCAATAATATGCTCAAAATCGATGTCACTTGCCTGTAACGGTTTTACATGGGCACAAAACAGAGTGTGGGCCTGCATCGTGGCCACTTTGTGCAAGGATTGGCGATACTGGTTGGGGTGACAGATGGGGTACGGCGGGTGCAGCTGTCCTTTGACTTTAACCAGTAAATCCGCCACATACACCTGGCCACTGGGACCATGATACAGCGATAGATCATGGTCAGTATGCCCTGGCGTGTAGATCACCTGCCAGTCTTCAAAACCAGGCAGTGTCTGCTGGTCTGATAAATTAATATCGGGCTTTAATATCGGTGCATACCAGGCCAGGCGGCGGTCCTTACCAAGACGCTGCGCTACCCAATACATTAAGGCAACATCAATGATATGCGCCGTGCGTCCCATCACCCCGGCATACCATTTTGCTGCTTTAGGATGGGCAGCGATCCGGGCACCAGTGCGCTTTTTCAACGGTATCGCCCCGCCGGCATGATCGGGGTGCATATGCGTAACCACGATCAGCTTTAAATCAGATAAGGGTCGACCAAGGGTATCGGTGATAAACGCGCACACCATATCCACATCGGCGCGGCTGCAGCCATCAAGCAGCAATAGTCCCTGCGGTTGTTCGGCCAGAAAAATATTCTGAATATAACCTTCCAGGGTGTGCAGTTGCATCGCTTTTTTTTCCGTTTAATTCAGCTGAGCTTTACGTTAGCAGAAACCTATTGGTATGACCACTACCCCGCCTGCCTTGGCCAGGGGCTTGATGTTGAGCGTGGATTTGCCCTTGTACGCGTGTGCGTGGGCAGCCTGGTTTCAGTCGATGGTGAGGGTGCCGATCATCATGCTGATATGCCCCGGGAACGAGCAAAAAAACTGGTACTCGGTATCTGTTGATAGTTCCGCGACATCAATGTTAACCGAGCTTTGCAAGCCACCACCAATCAGTTTTGTGGCCGCGATAACCCGGCTTTCCTGAGGCTGAAGATAGTGGTTTTCAATACCCGCGGTCATGCCTGCAGCGGCGACCGCCGAGGCATTTTTCTGGGTCGTCAGCACCCAGTTATGACCCATGATATCTTTACCCATCTTGCCACTGTGAAGCAAATTGACCCGAAAAGTTTTACAACTTGCTGGCACGCTAATGCTGGATTTATCAAACACCATCTTGTCAGTACTGTTGATGGTCGTTTCACACTTTTCGGCCAGTACCGGGCCCGAAATCGCGCTCAGTATCAGCGTTATCATTACTTTTCTGTGGTTCACATGTTTACTTCCTAACCCATCAATGGGCGAGGATAATACGCAATTGTATGAACCAGCGCTAGAAATATGCGTGCCTGTTTGTGTGCTGCCTCTGCCCGCCTGTCAGGGCAGGCAAAAGCCACCGCGACCACAGCACGTTTTGGCTTGGTACTAACCGGCCTGGTCGCGTTTTAGCTCACGACGCAGAATTTTACCCACGCCTGATTTAGGCAGCTCATCCACAAAATTAATCTCTTTGGGGACTTTATACGCAGCCAGGTGCTCACGACACACCCTGGTGATAGCCTCTTTCGTCACACTGCTATCTTTGAGTACCACAAACACTCTGACGCGCTCGCCCTGTTGTGGATCTTTGCCGCCAACACAGGCTGCCTCGAGCACGCCAGGGTGCTGGCATACCGCATTTTCTACCTCATTCGGATACACATTGAACCCGGACACCAGAATCATGTCTTTTTTGCGATCCACAATATGATAATTCTGATTATCATCCAGGGTGCCAATATCGCCGGTTTTAAAAAACCCGTCAGCGGTAAAGCTTTGACGGTTGGCATCGTCATTCTGCCAGTATCCATGCATCACCTGCGGGCCCTTAACCGCGATTTCTCCCGGTTCTCCCGGGGCCACATCCTGGTCGGTTTCATCCACCAGCCTGAAGGTGGTATGTAAAACCGGCTTACCAATGCCACCGTGTTGCTCGCCACAATTAAGTGATACCACCGGCGCGGTTTCAGACAAACCATAACCTTCGTACAGGGTCACACCAGTCAGAGACTTCCAGTTTTCGGAGGTAGAAGACAAGACCGCGGTGCCGCCGCCTATTGCCAGGCGTAAGGAGTCAAAGTTCAGCTCTTCGAAAGGCGCAAAGTTCATCAAAGCGTTAAACAGAGTGTTTACACCAGTAATGGCCGTGACTTGATGCTCCTGCCATTGTTTCACAATCAGCGGGGCATCTTTCGGGTTAGTGATCAGTACATTTTTGCCGCCCAGCGAGAAAAACAGCATGATGTTCACGGTCAGGGCAAAGATATGATAAGCAGGCAAGACAGTAAGAATCACATTTTCCTGGCCTTCGAGCACCTTGCTTAGCCGGTCACGACTCTGGTCAATATTGGCAACGATATTACGGTGTAATAATACGGCGCCTTTAGAGAAGCCGGTGGTGCCGCCGGTATATTGCAAAAATACTTTATCTGACGCGCTAAGCGAGATCTCAAAGACAGGCAGACTTTCACCCATTTTAACAGCATGCGCAAAGCTGGTTACCGGCTGCCCCAGGGTCTCACTAAGCTGCTCGGCGCTGGTACTGGCACTATCAATACACACCAGCTTGCAGTCGGGCACCTCGGGTAGGGACTGGTGCACGGTTTGGGTAGCCGAATGATGAAACACCAGCAGGGTGACACTGGCATCGGTCAGCTGGTGCGTAAGCTCACGGGCGGTATAATTCGGATTCGTGTTCACCTGCACGGCGCCGGCGCGAATAATCCCCCACATGCACACGACAAATTCCAGAATATTGGGGCACATCAGCGCCACCCGGTCGCCTTTTTTAATCCCGCAGTCTTGCAGATAGGCACAAAATCTGGTCGAGCGTTCCTCTAACTGGGCATAGGTGAGGGTTTTGTCTCCTTCAACATAACACACCCGCTGACTGTATTGCCGGGTGGCCGCATCGAACATATTAACCAGTGTCGAATCGTACTGGTGAACACCAGAGTCTGTCATCAGATTGTCTCCTCAAAAACCACAGGTAAAAGCACACATAAATACACCTGACCGGTTATAAAAAACCGCTAATAGGTGCCATCAATAGCGTCTACAGTAATCAAGTTGTTAATAAAATGATAGATGCACCTGCATGGGTTACGCTTATGCACTCCACTCACTCTGCCTGATAGACCTTTGGCTACCGCCCCTGTAGGCTAAGATTGTGACGCCTCCTCTTTGGCGAACAGCCGATACACCCACATAAAAAAGTACGGTGCAAAGAACACCACGAACAGGGTGGTGGCGGTGATGCCGCCAAGAACGCCGATACTGATGGCATTCTGGGCGCCAGAGCCGGGCCCGGTGGCAAACACCAGCGGCAATACCCCCAGAATAAACGTCAGTGACGTCATCAGAATGGGCCGTAGCCGTTGTTTGGCGGCACTCAGAGCGGCATCATAGGCAGGCATACCTTCATCGACATTACGCTGAGCAAACTCCACAATTAAGATCGCATTTTTGGCCGCCAGACCTATGGTCATCAACAGTCCCACCTGAAAATACACATCATTGGCCTGACCGGTAAGCCAGGTCGCCAGCACCGCGCCCATAATACCGAAGGGCACGGTGAGCATAATGGCCAGCGGAATGGCCCAGCTTTCGTACAGGGCGGCCAAAATCATAAACACTGCAATTACAGTTATGCTGTACAACAGCAAGGTTTGATTGCCGCTTTGCTGTTCTTCGTACGACAACCCGGTCCAGGCAATACTGATCCCCGCAGGCAAGGTATCGGCAAGCCGGGCGACCTCCTGCAAGGCTTCACCGGAGCTCACCCCGGCGGTGGTGGAACCCTGTATCTCCCGGGAAGAGCTACCATTGAAGCGGGTCAGTTTTGGCGGGCCAAAGCTCCAGTTGCCCGCGGCAATTTCTTTAAGCTGAACCATGCCACCCGACTCATTTCGTACATACCAGTTATTAATATCCTTGGGCAGCATCCGGTACTTATCTTCTGCCTGCACGTAGACCCGTTTCACCCGCCCATCTTCTAAAAAGTCGTTTACGTAGGTGCCGCCCAGCGCCGCGCTCAGGGTTTGGTTGATGGAGGCCACCGGCACGCCCAGCGCCCGGGCTTTGATGGTATCGATATCCAGGTTGTATTGCGGGTTATCTGCCAGCCCGTTGAACCGTACCGAGGTAAGCAGCTCACTCTGATTGGCTTTGGCCAGCAGTTGATTGGTGGCCTGCACCAGCGCCTCGTGGCCCAGCCCGCCCTGATCCACCAGCTGAAATTCAAAGCCGCTGGCATTACCCAGGGCGCTCACCGGCGGTGGAATAATCGGGATCACCATTGCATCGGGAATTGTGGATAAGCTTTTAAAGGCCTGATCTTTGATATTAAACACGCTGTTTTGTTCACCACGCTGATCCCAGGGCTTCATTTTTATAAAGGCAATCCCGACATTTTGTGCTTGTCCGGAAAAGCTGAAGCCCGCCGCGGTAAACAGCCCTTCTACTGCCCCGCCGGCTTCGTTAAGGTAAAAATCTTCAACTTTTTTCAGCTTTTCCCGGGTTTGCTCTAAGGTGGTACTGGCCGGGCCCGAGACCAGGGTAAACATACGGCCCTGATCTTCTTCGGGCAGAAATGAGGTGGGAATGCGCAAAAACACCAGTACACTGATAACCACCACCACCAGAAAAATCACCGGCAGGATAATTTTGTTATTCAGAGTGCTTTCCAGAGTCCGTCCGTGGCCGGCCCGCATCTTGGCAAAGCCGCGGTTGAAATAGCCAAACACGCCATGCTGTTGTTCGGTCTTGCCTTGTTCCAGTACCGCCGCGCACAAGGTCGGCGATAACGTCAGGGCCACAAACAACGACAAGCCCATGGCCGCAGAGATGGTGATGGCAAACTGCCGGTAAATCACCCCCACCGAGCCGTCAAACAGTGCCATGGGCAAAAACACCGCCCAGATCACCACGGTGGTGCCCAGCAAGGCAGAAGAAATCTCTTTCATGGCCCGTTTGGAGGCTTCTTTGGGGGTGAGACTGCTATCCTGTTCCAGTTTTCGTTCGGCGTTTTCGGTAACCACAATGGCATCATCCACCAGCATGCCAATGGCCAGCACCAGCGCAAATAAGGTCAGAACATTGATGGAGTAGCCTAGCGCCAGCAAAAAGCCAAAGGTGCCCAGCAGCACAATGGGAATGGCGACCGCCGGGATCAGCGTGGCCCGCAAGGTTTGCAGAAAAATATAAATAACCAGGATAACCAGCACCACCGCGATACCCAGGGTTTTGACCACATTAAAGATAGAAGCTTCGATAAACGGCGAAATATCCACCGGATACATCACTTCCAAATCCTCGGGGATGATATTGTCAAAGTCACTGATTCGGGATTTGATGGCTTCTATGGTGGCCAGCGCATTGGCCGAAGGGGCCAGTTGAATGGCAATACCGGAGGCTGGCTGGCCATTCCAGCGCCCGATAATGTTGTAGTTTTCGGCGCCAATTTCGATGTTGGCCACATCCCCCAGGGTGACATGAGAGCCATCGGGGTTTACCGACAGCAAAATCTGCTCAAATTCGGCCGGGGTCGATAACAGCGCCTGCGCCGTAATGGTGGCGTTGAGCTGCTGGCCTGGCACCGAGGGTGCTCCCCCAATCTCGCCAGAGGCCAGCTGTACATTTTGCTGCTCAATGGCGTTGATCACATCCAGGGTGGTGATGTTGAAGTTGTTCATACTGTGGGGGTCAAGCCACACCCGCATCGCATGTTCAGGACCAAAGGTCTGAATCTGCCCCACGCCGTTCACCCGGCTAAGGGGCTCTTCCAGATTTGACACCAGAAAGTCAGAAATGTCATTACGGTTCATATTGCCGCTTTTAGAAGAAAAGCTGACAATGAGCGCATAGCTGTTGCCGGCCTTTTCTACGGCCACCCCCAACTGCTGCACAATAGGCGGCAAGGAGGACTGCGCCTGCGACACTTTATTCTGGGTTTGTACCTGGGCAATATCGGGGTCGGTGCCCGGTGCAAAGGTAAGGGTGATGGAGGCTTGCCCGGCTGAAGAGCTTTGCGACTGAATGTAGCGCAAGTTGTCGATACCGGTCAGGTTTTTCTCAATAACCTGAGTCACGGTATTTTCCAGGGTCTGCGCCGAAGCTCCCGGATAAGCCGCGGAAATCGACACCTTTGGCGGCGCAATATTAGGGTATTGCTCCAGTGGCAGACTTAGCACCGAAAACACGCCCGCCCCCATAATAATAAGGGCAAGGACGGTGGTAAAAATAGGACGCGCGATAAAAAAACGGGAAAACATAATCGATCAGCGCCCCTGGTCAGTCGAGGGCTTGGCAGAGTCGGACAACCCGGCCGAGTTGGCATCGGCTGACTTCAGCGCCTTGGGTTTCACCGGCGCGCCTTCCTGCAAGTTCATGGTGCCCTGCACAATCACCTTATCGCCGGGTTTTAATCCCTGCTCTATTACCCAGCGATTGTTATACGCCAGCCCGGTTTCCACCGCCTGTTTAGCCGCTTTATTGTCGGGCGTAACCACCCACACATGGCGTGCACCGCCCTGCCCGATTTGCACGCTTTTTTGTGGCACCGTCAGCGCTTTACTGCTGGCTAAGCCTGCAATAGATGCGCGCACAAACAGCCCGGGCAGCAGTTTATTATCGGGATTGGGAAATACCGAGCGCAGCCGAATCGCACCGGTTTGTTGGTCTACCGATAGATCAGTGGCTTCTAGCCGGCCTGTATGCTCGTAAGGCTCGCCCGACTGCGAAAAAAACAGACTGACAGAAAACTCAGCATCGTCGCGCTTTTGAACACGTGACTCGATAAGCCGGGCTTTAAGCGCTTGCGCATCGCCCACCGACTGCGCCAGATCCACATACACCGGGTCCAGCTGGCGAATCGTAGCAAGCGGCGTGGTTTGCTGCTGGGTTACCAGCGCACCTTCGGTAACCTCCGAAGGACCGATAAAGCCACTGATAGGCGCATACACCCGGGTATACGCCAGATTGATGTTGGCATTTTTAAGCTGCGCTTCAGCCTGACTCACCGAGGCCCGGGCCTGTTTCAGACGGGTGGTGGCATCGTCCAGCTCCTGCTGACTCAGGGTATTGTTTTTGGCCAGGCTGTCATACCGGTTCACCAGAGTCTGCGCATTTTCCACCTGGGCATTGGCGTTTTCCAGATTCGCCTGAGCCACCTCAACGTCCGCCTGATAGCGCTCAGGGTCAATCTGATACAGCTGCTGACCTTTTTCTACCAGGGTGCCTTCTTCAAACATCCGCGCCTGAATAATCCCGCTCACCTGGGGTCGTATTTCGGCCTTCCGATAAGACACCACCCGCCCGGGCAGCTTTTCAATGTAACCAATGGGCTGCAGCGACACGTTGACAAAGCCCACCGGTATGGCCTGCTTCGCGCCTTGGGAAGGTTTGTCACTACCATCGCCCTTGCTCTCAGGCGCCTCACTACAGGCCGTGAGCCCACTAACCAGCAGGGTGAGTAACCACACACGGGGCATTCGCGCCAGCCGTGCAACAAGGACAGGGAGAAAAAAAGCATAGGTCATGATGGTAAAGCCTGTGTCACTGAACAAAATAAGTGGCCGCAAACAGGCCAACGGGGAATGTACCGTCTTTCGATTTCGCGACGAATCAGTAAGTTGCTACGTTACCGGACTTGCGGGTGATCAGCCTTAGACGGATGACAATAATTTAAGATAGTAGGGATTGGGCGAATGGCAATGCGAAAACAAGATGAAAAATGACTTTGCCACCGCCACCAAAACGGGGCAAAGCCAGTTGATGCTAAGCGTTTTTACGCGTCGCGGCAGGCCTCCCAGCTGGTGCCTTCATCGTAGGAGCACTCAGTGGTATAGGTGCCATCGGCCTGGGTGGTGGTTTTCAGCCACTGTCCGGTCGAATCATAGTCAATCTGGTAACGTATATCGCCTTCATCCCAGGTTTGGCGCTTCGCCCATGAACTGGTGGGAATAGTCACTGGCTCATCAAACCGGTAGCCTGATACCTCAAGTTCGGCCACCAGCTCAGCAAAATCAAACTGATCGCTGGCTTCGGCAAAACCCACCCAATGGGGCAGGACCGTTACCGTGCCGTCTTCCTGGCGTAAGTCGGCCAGATACGATTTATTGGCCTCATCATAGGTAATATAAAAGATCCGGCGGGGGGTGGTGTTTACAAAGGATTGGTTTTCACAGCCATCGGCCGTCGCGGCCTGCTGTCCCTCGGGCAAATAATTTTGCAATGCATAGGTCACATCCGCCTGGGTAATTGAGACCTGCTCACTAAGGCTACACCGAAAGCCGCCCCCATCGCCGTTGTAAATCGTATCTTTGGTGGCCGTGAGCAGCCCGTCGCCCCACGCGGTATCCAGCGAGTCCCGATAATAGATGGGGGTTAGTACTTCGCTTAGCTCGTCATTCATCAGATCGTCGCGGGCAATAAACTCATCGCCATTAAAGACCACCACATCCCGGAACCAGTGCGGCTCATCATCATCGGTGTAATAGGGATTGTGACCAAAATAATGCACTACCCGCACCTCAGATGCCTGCGGATAAGCTGCTTTTACGGTCTGAGTATGCGCAAAGCTTTGTTGCAGCCCTTTTACAAATTGTTGAGCCAGGGCCTTGGCCTCGTCGTTTTCATCGGCAATGAAATCACGAAAAATGGTTTCGGCACTGATGTTATACAGGCTCACCGTATTGCCGATAGTATCGTCTACCAGCGCCTGCACTTCCTGACGTTTTGCCTGATCGGTTAGCAAGGTTTCACAATCGCTAAAATCAGAGCCATTCAGCGCATCCTGAATGCCTTGCCACAATACTGTGGTCAGGGGCGAAACATGCAGCAAACTGTCATCATCAAGCACCGCCATCTGTGGTGGCCGCACCATTTGATACGCCTCGGTAACTTCGCCCAAATCTTCATCCATCGCGCCCACCGGCACATCAACATACACCGTGGCATAGGCGGCGCACTGCTGCTGAGTGTCGGTTAACTCAAGAGTGTAATTACCAGCCGCTTCAGACACCGCACTGGGTTCATCGTCATCAAACACGCCATTGTTATTAAAGTCGATCCACACCGTCGCCCCACTCACATAGCCATCGATGACCTTACCCGATATCGACGGTGCGGGTGCTTCAGAGCCAGAGTCATCAGAGCCTGCAGCGCCGTCACTGTCCGAAGAAATATCGTCACCATCGGCGTTGTCCGACTCATCGGATGATGCTTTATCGCTGATATTATTTTGCTGCGAAGTTTTCGGATCAGGAGCGTCTGAGCCGCCACACGCGGTCACGAAGACGGTCATTGCTAAAAGAATGAGCGGGTTTATTATTTTCATTTTTATCTTCCGAATTGATAAGCCAGTTAGCCTATACCAAAAAAGTGCTAAAGAGCAAATTTTGTGCAGCTGCAGTGTTAACTGTTTTTATCGGTGTCTGAAAGTAAGAAAGGCAGTGCATAAGACGATGAAAGTAGTGCTTGTAAAACGGTGGCTTAGGAGGAAAACTTGTTGAATTGCTTTTTCTGTCCTCACACGAAATGGTACTCTTTGGTAGTGCACTTTATGGCTTGATTTCAGTGTTGAATTAAGCCCGCTTGAGATATTTGCCTTTGATAGCTGAAGCCTGAATAGGTTGTTTACCCAGCCTCTCGGCGGTAATGACGCACTTAACGAATTTTTATCACCACTCTTCAAGTTGCTGGAAGTCTTTTATCCGGTCTCTTTGAATTGTCATTGCCTCGAAAACATTATCGAAATTTCTGTTACTTGCAGATAAGTTAGGTAATGCGAGGTTAGCCTGTATAAAAAATTCATCAGCCTGCTTTTCCCACGCTTGCTCCCACCACTCTGTAATAAGACTACGGCTGTTCATCATCCTCACAGAAGTGGGTAATTTATCGGATTTGCTGCTATTTACCCTGGTTTGAGTTGGTAGCAGATTCCACAAGTCATTATTGGGCCAGCGTGCAAATGGCATAGCATGATCAACGGCATAACCGGCTGAACGAATTGCTTTACCTGACCAACAACAGTGAACTCTGTCTTTGGTCAATAGCTCATCTACACGACTTCTTACTTTGGCCGTGGTTCTTTTCGGATCTATCCATGCCAATGTTTCCAGAAGATCCCCTTTCGCTATTTTTATATTATTTTTATCGCAATAACCAGCCATCAGTGAAGCCCACTCATTTACCAGTGAAGGTTCTATCCAGGCACTGAACCTGGTCAGGGAATCCCATATATGAGCTGGTACATAGAACTCACCAAATGAGGACAGAAACTTTCCATCAAGAGTAAGACCGGTATTGGGCCGTTTGGGCTGAAATCTGTTAACACTGAACACTTTTGTGTCTGAGCCGGGGTTTGTAATATACTTCACAGGCATTTTTTCAATCAGTTCCGCAACCTGTTTTATCGTATAGAATACAGCCTTAGATATTCCGTCCCCCGGATAAGTTGCCCCTACATAAAAATCACTGGCGGGATAAGACGTAAGTGATTTCCACCCGTTATCTTTTATAAAACCGTATCCCCTTGATTGCCCATGCTGAGGTATTTTGTAATGGTCTATAAGCGGTTTGTAGAGTCTTATCCAATAGAGCGCGACCAACCCCAGGGGCAAAGCTACTTTTTCCTGCTCTCTTTTGATTACGGCGCCAGGATGGCCCTCAGCTATTCTCAATAGCGTGCGCAACAAAGCAACTTTGTAAGTAGATGATTTACTGTCGTTCATGATGATATTGCGAAGAAGCGGAAATGCGCCGGAGCCGTCGTCAGGAAGCGTAAGAATGACGGTTTGCCAGCTGACATCCTTGCGATCTAACTCATCCTTCCTGGGATTTTCGTTAACCAGCCTGAAAGCAAGACCAAACTTTTTGGCAAATGCAGCCAGTTCATCTGCCGACACCGGATGCATGGTTCGTTCATCGTTACATGCACCATGTCGTAATGAAATTACAATTTTTCCTCTGGCTTTAAGTAGTGAGCTGATTTTCCTTATGCACCGTTCACGCTCAGAAGGTGCAACATGCATCCAGACCGCACTAAGAAGAATCAGGTCAAATTTTGTCTGGAGGCTGAATACTTTATCGAGAGAAGGAAGACGATCATCAAGCCAGTGAACATTTTGGTTTACGGTGTATTGTTGAGCCCGCTCCCGAATACCAGTTGCAGGCTCAACCGCAAAAACCGTGAGACCCTTTGCGGCAAGAAACTGAGCATCTCTTCCTGAACCGGCGCCGATGTCCAGCACGAAGCCCTGATCGGGGATTTCACTTACCCAGTCGCTATGAACGTTTTCAAAGGAAACGCTGTTGTACTGCGTAGACAGCTTTTCAGCATTCCGCGTATAAAACCTTATATTTTCAGACAAGCTGCAACTATCCTTGTACTTATCGAGTGATGCTAGATGAATTCCACAACAGGTCTGATAACCCGGCCTTATGTAATCATACTATTGAAAGCTGTTCAGCAAAAATCAGGCGCTGGGATCTCTAAATAATTACTGCTGCCCGTTTCTATCCAGTTTGAAATTTTTGTCAAAAGCTCTGGTAGCTCTACTTTGAATTTTCCTTTGAGTGTGCATTCCCATACCACAATCACCCGCCATCCGTTTTCCCGCAGTTTATCTTCCACCATCAGATCCCGGTATCGGTTAGCTGTCAATTTATTGAGCCACCATTCACTATGTGTTTTGGGTAATTTGAAGAGGTGGCAATCATGTTTGTGCCAGAAGCACCCGTGCACGAAGATAACCGTTCTGTGCTTCGCCAATACAATATCTGGTTTGCCCGGCAATCCTTTTTTATACAGGCGATATCGGAATCCGGCATTGTGAAGAGCCTTCCGTAACAACAATTCAGGTTTTGTATCGACCGCACGAATGGATCGCATGTTTTTGCTGCGGACTACTTTGGAATGTACATCTGCCATTTAAAACCTAAACGAAAATACATCCTGGAATACAATTATTTTCCTGGTACTATAAGCGCCCATAAATCTGCGGCTGCGTTTAACTTCTCGCAGGTTCATTTATTTTTCCCATACAAAAACAGTAACTACCTGGCATTACGTTCAGTCAGGTAGTCAGGGTCATCAGCAGCGGTATATAAAATGTCGAAAACAATAAACATAATCGATTTATTTGCAGGGCCCGGGGGCTTGGAGAAGGTTTCAGTTCGCACATCTCTGAGTCAGCGAAATTCAAGATCCGTATGTCTGTTGAGCGTGAGGCCAGTGCCCACAAAACACTTACGCTGCGAGCCTTCTATCGCTTATTAAAAGCCACTGGAAGTAAGGAAGCTGTCAACGATTATTTTAATTACGTGGGGGGCTCCCCCACGTTGAATAAAAGTAAAATTTCTAAAGAGCAACTTATCTGTAAGTACAGCGACCTCTGGGAAGAAGCTTGCGCAGAAACGCTTTACGAGCCGACAGCCCTGGGGGAAGATAATGATAAAATTAAAGCCCGTTTACTCGAGCTAAAAAATCAATATCAAGATGAGCCATGGGTCGTAATAGGCGGGCCCCCCTGCCAGGCATATTCATTAGTAGGCCGGGCAAGAAATAAAGGCATTGAAGGCTATACCGCTGAAACAGATAACCGTCATTTCCTGTATCGTGAGTATCTCAGTGTACTATCAATTATGCAGCCAGATGTCTTCGTTATGGAGAATGTGAAAGGAATTTTGTCTTCCAGAATAAATGGCGAGCTGATTTTTCCTTCTATCCTGACCGATTTGAAAAATCTTGGCGTTGCAGTTAAAGATCCTGATAGCAAAAGAAAATATCATATTTACTCATTCGTTAAGCAGCCGGACAGTCAGGAGCTTTCTGAGCCAACATATTCAGACTTTCGCGATTTCATAATACGAGCAGAAGATTATGGCGTTCCTCAGGCGCGTCACAGAGTCATACTGCTGGGTATTGCTGAAGATTTAGATCATGTACCGGCCACGCTTAAGAAACAGTCTCAGGTTCCAATAGAGACCGTACTTTCCGACCTGCCAGCCTTAAGAAGTAAAATTTCCAGAAAAGCAGACTCCCCCGAGGCCTGGGAGCAGGTAATAAGTAGTCAGGTAAAAACGTTAGCGAAAACGAAAACTACAGATAAAGCGCTTGAGGCAGTAATTGAGTATATGCAAAATGTAGTTGGCGACCTGAAAACCAGCTCGCCGATAGAACAGCATGCAAAAACAGAAAGCTGGTCAGCGGAAAGTTCGAACGAACATTTGCGGGAGTGGCTTTTAAATGACCATTGCGAATGGGTGCTGAACCATCACGCACGAAGCCATATGAGCAGTGATCTTGGACGCTATCTCTTTAGCGCCTGTTGGGCATCCACCCCGATAAATATCGAATCAAGCAAACCATTTCCGAAAGCCACCGACTATCCGGAAGCGCTTGCACCTACGCATGCAAACTGGAAATCGGGTAAGTTTGCAGACAGATTCCGGGTACAAAGGTACGGCAGACCTGCCACAACAATCACGAGCCATATTTCTAAGGATGGCCACTATTTTATCCATCCTGACCCAACTCAATGCAGAAGCCTGACCGTCAGAGAGGCAGCCAGAATTCAAACGTTTTCAGACGACTACTTCTTCGAAGGAAACCGCACTCAACAATATGTTCAGGTAGGAAATGCAGTGCCTCCTTATCTAGCGAAGCAGTTAGCAGAAACTGTTGCATGTTTGTTTAGTAAATAGTGTCCGGCGGCATCTGCGGTTACGTTGTTAGCATCAAAGCGACGCAAGATTTACATCTAGTCGCTTTATAAGATTTTTAAGTGCATTTTTCTCACCTCTGTTTAGTGAAAAAGTGTTACCGGACTCAACTTTGGCCAATGCAGCCATATTTTTTGGCGATGCTACCCCATGCTGCTGCGCCTGAATCCGCAGTTCACTTGCCTTACTGACAAGTTTGATTACAGCAACTTCGAAATCCAGCTCGTTGTTTTGTTTAGTCTCTTTGGTTCCTAGCCTCGTTGAGGCTAGGAACTCCTCTAAAGGTACACCGAACTTCTCGATAGATACATCAACTCGACATGCTTTGCCCCGCACATACGATACCCAGCAAAATTCACGCTTCGCAAATTCAGATATATTTCTCACTTCCGGTGGGGGGACTTGAGGATTTTAGCAACATTCTGAGCAACATTGACAACCCAGTTTAAGAAGTTACTATCGAGTGATTGCTCCTTCCAAATACGGTCCAGATCTATCTGTAGCCCCTGACTTCTGAAACCATCTGCAACAGCTGAAACCGTATAGGCTACGATGGGCGCTTTATACCCCCTATCCTCTTGGTACCACGTCGCACCATTCACAGCTTTATCTACTTCATTAAACAAGATAGCTTTTGCAACTGCACGCCTGAACCACTGGTCATTTATATCTTTTACGCTGTACTTGTTTAGTACCTGCACAAAACGAGAGAAACATTTTTGAGCACCCTCACTCACATGGTGAGGTCTCGCATCAAAGGCGAACTCATATTTTGCAAGATCCGTTTTCGATATAAGTTGTGACCTTGGATAAAGTGTTTGAAGCTTTTTACGTTCTGCCGCCGTTTTATAGGAAAATAAACTTTTAAACTGCCCCCTCGCTCTTTCATAGAACCACCTGCTACTATGGAGCTCCCCTGCACGTTGAGGTGTTTGTACCTGTTTTGATACTCTTTCAATCTGGATTTGAATCTCGCTATTTGCTTGCAAGTCAGCGGTAGAAACTTTGTTCTGAGTGTTTGCATACTCTGATATTTTAGGCACTACGTCTGCTATTGTATCGCTTTCTACTACAGCGAGTTTTACCTGGACAAAAACGTTACTGAGATCAAGTGACTTTGCATCCCTCGCATAGTTTAGCGACGCCGTAGTTTGCCCACCATTGACTATCTGAAAGTCATCAATTTTTTCGATAAGAGTCTCACCATCTTCGCTCTCGTAAAGTGCAATACCAGAGGCTGTGGCAGTTATTCCGTTGTTATAAGCAAAGAACATATGAGGTTCTTTTTCAATGGTCTTTAATATCCCTTTATTAACCTTCGTTACTGCCTGTAGATAAGTACGTACGTTTTTTTCTAAGAGCCGATTTTTATAACGTGCAAAAACTTCGGCGAGAACGTTGCCTGGTAATGCAAATAAATAACTTTTATAAGAATTGATACCTGAAGGAGAAGCTGCGAGGTTTTTTATCCCGCCACCGAAGTCCTCGACGAAGTTTACTTCGACCGGCTCGTTTCCTTGCGAAGTTATTTTACTGTATCGTTCGATATCAATGACGTTAACACTAAGGAGTAATTCCCCGACTTTTTCATCTGGAAAACTTTTTTTTCTTAAACTTAAAACTCCGTTAGTGAAAACAACCAATCTTATACGTTTAATTTTAACGAGGTGCTCTTTCAACAGTATCGCAAGTTGAAAGGCAGGGCTGGACTCTTCTAAATCAAAGATAAAATCAGATGTTGTAGCCTTTGTGACAAACCTTCTAATGCCCTCCACTGCCTTTTCTATATTCTTCTTTGTTATAGAAAATTGCTCGCTATCATCGTGATATTCACATACAGCCAGATATAACTCACTGATAGCACTATCGGAGCTCTCTTGCACGTCAAAAGCATACCCGTCTACCCTATACCCACCTGCAGAATCCTTTAGGATTGGGCAATATGTCAGATCCGGAGTATCTCCATTTTCTGCTGCAGCTTCAGCATAAAGGTTAAAAAACTCAGTGACAGGCATATCACCGGTAGAAGCAATTCCGGCTTTTATCTCTTGTGCCAGTTCTTCAAAATCCTTTTTATTATTATCCATTTATTAAACTCTCTAAGTATTCAAACAAAACTTCAAATGGCTTTATGTACTGTGCATCAATAAAATACGAAGCTGCTGAGACTCCTGGAGGTACATTCTCAGGTGTTAGTCGTGGAAAGCCATCGGCAACTCCATAAAGCGTTGGTTCTGGCACGTTATATGTTGTTTCTGCATAATCTGCCTCACTATCGTAACCTGACAATAGATACTTTCTTCTAAATTCAAATAGTAATTCAATATCCTGAGCTACGATACTTTCAATATCTGTAATTAAGCTTTTGAGTGATGCGCCTTTTTCTGCGGGAGACAATCTAAATAAACTAACAAAAAGCTCGCGTTTGTCATCCTCAAGTTGTTGCAAGGAGCTTACCCGGATACCTTTAGCCTGAGAGGCTAATTGCGCTTTTACTTCAACACGGACGCCATTTATACTCAAATCGTTTGTGTCACCTTCTGGCCCTCGCCAACCATTTATTACACTGGCAGTATGAAAACTCTCTTTCTTTAAAATCAATTTTAATAAAGATAACTCTCCAATTAGACCACGTTGCTCGTTCAGCGTCATCGTTCTTTTGGAGCTTCTGGAAAGCAAATCAGACCAACGTAGAAGTCTTCTGTATACTATTGAAATTGCTATATTTAAGCTTTTTACATTTTCTACGGCTTTCGCTAAATCGACACACACGACAGAAAATAAATCTTTATAGTCGTTTTCCAACAGAGTTAACTTTAAGGTGTATTCTTCGCCGCTTTTTTCTAAACCAAGTTGAATGTTTTTAAGCGAAAGCTCTGATATTTTTTCCGGTTCGAGCGATTCCCATGAGAAATAAAATTCACGGCAGCCACATTCTGAAAACCCGATAAAAAAGTCAAAAGGATTATCAGGAAAAACCCTAAAAACCCCCGCTGATTTACCTGTTGATGAATGCTCCTGCCATTTCAGCGTAAAATCATTCATCTTCCAGGACCTCGTCTGTTTCATTTTCACTGGCCATTGATTTCAGCATTTCTAAAAATCTAGACGTCGCTGCGTACTTTTTCGGTTTAACCTTAACCTTTGTTTCTGGAAAGCCAATACTCAACGAAACTACTAAGTCTTCTGCTCGGCTAAGACTTGATCGGTTCTCTTTATCTTCGAAGTCGAAAATATGAAGGATCAATAACGGCTTTCTCCTGGCTTGCAGGTGTGCTTGCGTTGGTCGCAGGTCACTATCTTCTTTTTTAAGCTTATTTACAGATTCAGTGATGTCGCCTTGGCCGAAGCGAAGATCGTTAGGATTAGGATCCGCCACAACATTCTTAGCGGTTATTTTTACTTTACCTTTCTCTAAATCACCTGTATCGCCACTGTGCCTACTTCTACAGTAAGCATTTTTGTCCGTTTGATAAGGAAAGGGTCTATTACTTTTTAAACCAACGAAGGGGATTGCAACATCCCAGCTAGAGAGTTCTTTCAACCGATCAGATATATAATTGGTTACTAGACTTTCGTTGTTGGAACCCAGGGCAAAGTGGGTCGTAGGATTTTGGAATTTGGTAAGTAACTCCAATACCTCTTGAACAGGCACATTACTATAAACGATAGCTTTGTCCTCTTCGTTGTAGTTCGTGGAGCCATTTACATTTAAACTCGCTAAGAGCTCATCAATCGCCATTTTATTATGTTTGTTTATGGCTAAGTCGTCATATACTTCGTATGCTTGGGTATGCTTGCAGGATAGATCCAACGCGACTTCTATTTCTTCGGCTGTGCGCATTTTGTTTGCAGCAGTTATCGCAATACCTGTAGGGCTATGCCTTACTTTTAATCCAAACTCGCTTGGTCTTTTTTTCTGTTTTTCCATAACCACGAGATCATGTCTTAGCTCCTCTACCGACTCATTGATTTCAGTGAAATGTGCATGCATGTTCTCGGTCATATGCACCCGGCAAAGTCTTTCATAACCCGGCCGGTATCCGAACCACCTTCCCATCTGCAACAACGTATCCGCTGCTCCGACGTTTCTTAATACATAGGACGTTGTCAATCCTTCAAGGGTTAGCCCCCGGGCAAGTGCTAGTCCCCCGACCGCTATTATATGTAGTCCCGATTTAGGAGCATCAGTATAATCCAGCCCTCCCCCTGCATATTTACAAGTTTCACTTCAACAGGCGATAACGCCCTGTTCAGGACAGTCCTAAGCTCATCCCAGGTGATTTCCACAGTACTCTCAAATTCTGCTTCCCAAATCGCAGCCATAGACTTGAGCATGTCCGACTTATTCCAAAAGTCGCTTTTAGCCCAGGTCTCAACACTACTTTTGATGTTATATAGTAACCTGTAAATAAGTTCGTGTACCTGATGCTGTACAGCATTGAACCTGCTAACATTTACCAGCATTGAAGAATTTTTATCGCCATCATCGTTTAAAACGCGTACTGCTCTAACTAATAAATAATGAAACACAGCCTCTTCCAAACTTACAGGAAGTGCGTCTAACTGATGGCTCGCCTTATGTGACACAGGCAGAAGGTCTTGGTAATCATCTGGGATTATTTTTACGCATGCTTCAGCGAGCGGATGGTGTTCTTGTGGAAAAAGCTTATTTGCACCGATGTAATTATCTGGTGGTGTTAGGGATTTTATGAAGTGTTCCGGAAATAAGTCGTTTTCCAGCATTTCATCTTCAGTGTCGGGATCGATAAAAATATTAGCAAATGGCGTTGCCGTATATCCTACATAGGAAGTTCTTCTCGATGTTTGCATTAAAGACCTTACCCGCTGGTTAATTCTGGTCGCAAGTCCAGGATCTTTTGATGTGTTAACAGACGCATTGTCAGCTTCATCGTCAATAATCAGCATTGGCCCTTCCAACGCACTTCCCTGTCGTAATCCTTGCAGCCAATCTATTAACCTTCCCAGCACTTTCTCATTTTTTTTGGTCACAAATAGTATCGGCTCTGCGAAGTTCCCTTCTGAAGCCGTAACTGCTTTGGCCGTTTTAACACTAAAGTCACTATTCTGTGTAGTACCACAATACGGGTGTCTTGGCGATATATGCTCGGACGAGGTGTTTAATACGTATGAAACCGGGTAAGTTTGAATATTATAATCATCGCCAAGTGAAGACTTACCTACAAATGCTTCATCAAGTCTAATTTGAGTTTGATACCGGAGTGAGTTGGTAATACCCGCAAGTACGACGATTATTCTGTAACCGATATCTGCCGCCTTCGAAATAAGAGCTGAATAATTTGTCGTTTTTCCCGATTGAACATGCCCCATGACCAGGCCACGTCTACGCCAGCTATTAGAGTCATTTGGATCGCCAAGATACCCGATAATTTCGTCAGTTACGCTGTCGATTGTTTGGACGACCTGAACTGGCAGTGCAGAAGTAGTTAGCCAGTAGCTATGCAAACGCTTCCAATAGTAAAATTGCGTTTCAGCCTTACGCTCCGGGTACCATTCTCTGAAGTCATTTGTCAGCGTATGCCCCCGCTCTTGAGTTGTTCCATATATCGTTTCGAGGTGGCGGGAAAGCTTCTTTTTTTCACTTTTTGTAAGCAGCGGCGCTATCTCAGATTCATCTACAAATTGTTGAATATAACCTTTTTCGACCGGAAACCTTCCGTTAATTGCTTTATCTAAACCAACTTTCAGAAAGCCTAAAGTTGAATCAAAATCCATTTTTTTGCCTTTATTATTTTAAGTAAATTGCAAGGTTCTCTTTAACGTAGCTACTCGCGTAAGCTTTCTGACTTGCAAAAGGCTCTACCCGCTGTATATACGCTATGAAATTTTCTAAACTTCGCTCTTCTTCATTACTGTCGTTCAAGTACTTAAAAAAGAATTGTTTTGTAAGATATTCGAATTGACATGGATCGGATGGCCCCTGAGTGACTCCTTTTGCAGAGTCTTTGACTAAGTCATCTGCGGGAAAATACGTCTCCAGCATTGCTAATACTGCCTCAACCCCATCTTGTCCAATAACGCTTCTAGTTAAAGGGTGCTCTCTATTAACTTTGTAAATTACCTGACCATTTTTGACTTCTCTGCACCAGACTTTTTCAACGTTATCTATGTGAGTTGAGACACCTTTACGCCGATGAACTGACACTGACTTCTTACTAAACTTTTTTATTACCTTCAATAATCTGCTTTTTAAAGCACTTGGCAATTGAGCATCGGATTTGTCCAGTGTAATTTTCCACTCTTCATCGAGATTATTAGGCAGGTCTACTCGCACTCTTGTAAGCTGACTCAATTCACCATGAGGTATCAATCTAAACCAAGTTCCGTGAATAATAAGTCGCTTATTTCGATAGATATAAAATCCTTGGTTTCGAATCATTCCTTCTTCCCCACCAACCTCTGCCTGCTGAACAACATCAAGCTTCGAAAAGTGTGGAAGTATGAATGGCTTGATTAGGATATTGCGGCCACCCGTCATTTGTATCGTCTCAGCATCGAGCGTCTGAGTTGCGTTGTGCGATGTGACAAATGGATCTACAGGGTTTACTTCAGTTCCATTAATTGTGATAGAAAGCTTTGTTCCAGCTTCCCCTGATAGAAATCGATGAAATACAAGACTAAGTTTTTTTCGTGCCATCGCGACAACTGTTGAAAGTTCATCTGCATCAACACTATCGGCGCTCTCTTTAAGTCTGTCTGAATTAGTCCAAATAACTTCCGTACCAGAGTCTGATTTTGGCGGCCGGTCAAGCAGGCTAACAGCCTCCCCCCCTTCAAAGAAGTCCATACTCCAGTCGGTTATATCATCTATATTCCACCGCGCAGCTACAAAGTTTGAGCTTTGCCAGGCTACTACCGTTAATATCCTAGCCTGAGATAACGAAGCAGACTTCATTCCCCACCCAAACCGGCCTAAATCTTTTGGATCTCTGGCAGTACCAGGATTGGAACTGGCAGGTCGCATTGCACGCTTTAATGTCTCCCCATCCATTCCACTGCCGTTGTCACGAATACGAACAATTACATCATTGTCAAAGTACTGGAAATCAATTTCTACCTGAGAAGCGGCAGCTTGAATGCTGTTGTCAATAATGTCCGAAAGCGCAGCAGCTAAGTCGTAATTACCAAACGAGCGAGCTGTCGCCATTAGATCAGAAGCAATTGGGGGATTAGTTACTTTCATTATCAGCCGTCCTTAAGCAAGAATAATAAAGAGTGTATTCGAAATTAGCACAATCGAAGCCAGGTAAAAAGCATTACAATTACAGTGATTTGAAAGTTTTATTAAAACTGAGTTACTAATAGCAAGGTCGTCTCTTAGGTCTCACAGGCGACTTTGCAAAAGTTTACCGTCTTTAATAGCATTAAACGCACCTTAGTCTGGATTGAAGAAAGTTGTATTGTTCACAATCTCATCATGTGTAACGTCATCCCTAGAACTGAATCCAAGGTGGACATCGCCAGCCTCATTTCTGTAGATAAACTCCCCCTCTGACTCATTGAGTGCAGAGTATGCCTCGCTGAATTTTTGCTCTTGTTTTGTCGTAAACATGTCCTTTTTTAAAATTGTATTGAAAATGTAAATTTCCCTGTCGAGGTGGTAGGTCATCACAACCACATGCTTATCACTGACAAAATACAGTTTTTGTATCGGCTCGGTGGTAGGCGAATACTCTTGGCTTAGCCATAGTGAAATACTCACTAATTCGTTCTTAATACTTTTTTGATGTAGTGCCGATGCACGCTGAAAAATACGCTGTAAAAAGTGCTCATGTAGATAGCACTTAGATGAATAATGATGGTAGGGTACTTTGCCAGAACGTACGTATCTCGAGATAACTCTTTCGGAAATTATACAGTGGAGTACGCCAAGCTCCACGAAACATTCAGGATCGGGATTTATGGATAGATTCAACGAGTTAAAGTGCCAACTACTCTTCCGCTTTTCCACTTTATTGTAAAGCAAAAGGTCCCCATACATTTCAAAAATATTGCTCACATAAGCGGTCATTCTTTTTCTGGTAAAGCGTACACCCTGTCCATTTCGCTTCTTGGCCCGGGTGTTATAGCTATCTAGTATATCATTGGCCACTCTAAACATTCCTTTAACCTGTGCTTTAGCAATTGATTCATGCATAGTTATTTGCTCCTACTTGCTTGGCGAGTCATAGAGCTGGCTGATAAGCAGGTCAGCGCAATCAAAGGACTTTACCTTAACTTTACCAATCGCAACTTTGTGAAAATCACTATAGCTATGGAGGCCGCTGTGTCTCCCCCTGCCGTCTTTTGAGGCTTTGTACCAGGTTATTTCAAAATGTGACGGATCAAGCTCACAAGCCAGGTGATGAGGGATCCAGACACTTGGTGTCTTAGTACGCTCGATAGCGAGAGACACGTTTCCCTTTTTTACAGCGAATAACTTCTTATTTTTCCCCTTGTCATCCGGGTGTGTTTTGAACCCATATTCGACTTTTAAATATTCACCAAGATTATCTGATGTATAAGGCACATCTGGTCTTTGAAAAATATACTGATTCGCATAGTATTCCTTCGCGCTTTCTTTTTGGTCGGCGTGTGCAGGTATTTCTTTGTAGTTTAGCAATACACTGCTGTTACCCGTGGCTGCCATGATGTTTGCTGACACGTTAGAAACTGCTGTTTTAAGTGAATTGAACTCAATATTTAATTTTCCTAACAAATTACCGAGCTTTTGTGCCGACGTGCCGCTCAAAGAAAACAGAACTGTAAACTTAATATTGCTACCACTCTCGGAGCGGATACCGTGATCTTGATACAGTTCATTAAGAACATCCATGAATTCGTATTTCCTCGCACGTTGTTCAAGCGCGTAGATGAGAGCATTAGATGTAGTTACCCGAGATAGTTCTAAAGGCCCGTCAAGTATTGAGCTATCATATGGTTTGAAAGGCTTAAAGCGCTCTTGAGATTCTAAAAAATGACGTAGTTCATCGTTATTCATAGCAGCCAAAACCTTAAGAGATACTATATTTTTCAGCGTACTCACTTTCACTCCAAGTACGGCAGCAATGGCCTCGTTAGTAATATCGCAATAGGTGGCAACATATTCATCTTCAACAATGTAAAGGGATAGGTAGAGAGCCATGCAATTCACCGCAGTGATGAGCGTGCGATACTCTTGCTCAATATTCATGTTGTAAGCTACTGTGGGCAGCATCCTCTCCATTGTTTCGATAAATTCAACTAAATCAGAATTATTAAAACTCAAGAAGCTATCCATAGTTCCGAAATTAGCAAGCTCAAATGCGATGTCGGTGAAGGCGTTGAATTTTCTTACATCAAACGCATTGCTCGCTTCAATACCCATCATCGATGTGATGTTATTGCAAAAATCCTCTAAAAACTGCACTCTCTCGCTCTCAAAATCACTTCTTTGTAACATAATTTTATTTCCCAAAAAGTTATCAATATGAGGCTTCGCAAGCCCCAGTGACAAAATATCATCACTGCAGGTCAATTCGCAAGCACTTACCCTTGTTTTTTGTCATTTTATTACTCTTATTTTATTTAAGTCATATAAAATGACGAATATAAGCAATAACCTCTTTCGGGCTTTGGTATGCGTTGTTGAAGGTTATTTCTTTAAAAATCGGCTATACCTGGGACTTTTAAGACACTAAACGAATTTTACGCGTGGTGAGAAGTGACCGAAGAAAGCGGCGTGTTTGAAAAGCGTTCTGATTTTAAAGATATTGATTATAGCCGTGGTAGTGCTACTGGCTACATTGCGAAATACGTCAGCAAGAATGTTAATGGCGAACAACTTGATAGTGATATTGATGGCGGTGACGCTATACACGCAGCTCAACGGGTGGAAGCCTGGGCAAGCTGCTGGGGGATTCGCCAATTTCAGCAAATCGGTAACGGCTCGGTCACCGTATGGCGTGAACTTCGGCGGTTAAAGCAACTTGTTGGTTTATCAGAAACCTTCGACGCTATTTATGAAGCGGCTGATAGTGGCGACAGGGCAAAGTTTGTTGAGCTCATGGGTGGTGTCTTCTGCAAGCGAAATGACCAGCCTATTAGGCCGCTGTATCAAGAAAAGATAAATGAGGAAACCGGAGAAGTGAAGCAAAGTTACTTTGACGGGGTGGTCACTTTTGCTCTGAAAGGCGTGCAGTATGCTGACGAAGAGGTTATTGAGACTGTAAAATATTTTGTGTAAATGGCTGATTGCACTGTTAAATCCGATCCTGGTACATAATCTCGAACTGCGCCATGGCCGGTTTCCAGTTGCGTATGGGCATCGTCCACTTTTTCGAAGCCTGATGCAAGGCTAGGTACAACACCTTCATGACGGCTTCGTCGTTCGGGAACGACCGGCGGGTCTTGGTGATTTTTCGCAGGGACGCGTTCAGCGACTCAATCGCATTGGTGGTGTAAATGGCCTTGCGTATCTCGGTCGGATAATCGAAGAATACGCATAAACGTTCCCAGTTCGCCCGCCAGGAGCGGCTGATGGTCGGGTGTTCGCAATCCCATTTTTCTGCAAAAAGCTCGAGGGCCTGCTCGGCTTCAGCACGAGTGGCCGCACCATAAATCAGTTTTAAATCCGCCGCGATAATCTTACGCTGCTTCCAGTTCACGTAGCGCAGCGAGTGGCGAATTTGATGCACGATACACAGCTGCACCTGTGTTTTCGGGTATACCGCTTCAATGGCTTCCGGGAAGCCTTTGAGGCCATCACAGCAGGCGATGAAGATATCCTCCACACCACGGTTTTTAAGCTCGTTCATCACCGACAACCAGAACTTGGCTCCCTCAGTTTGGGCCATCCACAGACCTAATAACTCTTTTTCACCGTCGGTATTAATGCCAAGCGCCAGATACACGGATTTATTTTGTACCACGCCAGAGTCACGACTACGAACCACTAAACAGTCGAGATAAACCACCGGGTAAAGCTTTTCCAGCGGCCGATGCTGCCAGGCCTTAACCTCGTCCATCACCGCGTTCGTTACCTGCGATATGAAGGTGGCAGAGACCTCAACACCGTAAGCTTCTTCAAGGTAAGCCTGAATATCCCGCGCGTGGTCATGCCGCGCGCGTAAAGGGCAACAATGCGCTCATCAAATCCGTTTAGCTGACGTTCGCCTTTGCGTACTAACTTGGGGTCAAAACTGCCGTTGCGATCGCGTGGAATATCGAGTTCAACATCACCATTGGTGCTGCGAACACTCTTCTTCGTTTTACCGTTGCGAGAGTTGCCGCTGTTGTTACCAGCCGCATCGTTGGGCGCGTAGCCCAGATGGGCTTCCATTTCGGCTTCTAACGCTCGTTCAGCAACCTTCTTGGTAAGCTGCTTGAGCAGGCCAGCTTCGCCTAAAATGTCTTCTGGTGAATCACAGTCGTCAAGCAGTTGGTCGATGAGTTTGTCTGATATTGGCATTCTGATATCCTTCTAAGGAGTTGATAAGAATGCCATTTACACAGTTATTTTTACACTCTCAGGTTATTACCCGAGTGCACGAATGGCGTATCGAACATCATTCAGAAAGAGCCGCGTAGCGGCTCATATGCTTTTACTTGGAGTTCTGTAAATAAGTGTACCTACGCTACCTATAATGAATATCAATTTCGGTTAGCATGTGACTTTTTTGATAACTAGTCATAAGCATCGTGACGGAGTCTACTAGTTTGAAAATTTCCTCTTCAACAAGGTTAAAGTCGCGCCTTGAAAGCCTTACTAAGTCAAAGCCGAAGTCTTTCAAAGAGCTAGCTATTTTAGCTTGGTGTTTTTTATAATTGAACGCACCAGGCTTTTTTGCTTGATTAGAAGTTTGAATCAAGTATTTTCTAATTGCTAACAGAGAATTTTCATAATTTTCATTTAAATCAAATATCCCATCTGCTGATTTAGGAAACATGAAATGGTAGTATTTATTAATATCTACTGTAGACCGTGATACATAGCTAAGGCTTTCTAGCTCTCTAATAATATGATCACTAAAAAACTTTTTATTTGAGATATGATTATTGAACTGGTTGTTTTTCTTTGACTGCTCAAAACTCGCTTGACTAAGCTTCAGTGACACTGCAGCGATCGCAATAGCACTTGTAGTTATTACCCATTGGGTTAACGTTATTATATTCGAAAAATCCCCGTTTAAAGCATCCAAACATTTTTCGGATAAGCATAAACCTATAATTAGGTCGTCGCGGCTGAAATACGCTTTGAGGACGTATACTGTTAGATATAACAAGTAGAGAAATGCTATACGCTTTATAGTAACAAAGCCTTTAACCTTTAAGTAAAGAGTAAAGATCTTGCCGTTTATTTCATGAAAATTTGATTGAAACCAACCCTTCACTTTCTGTAGTCTGGGAAGATAGCTTTCAAACGCGTTCTTAATTTTTTCCATTCTTCGTCGTAATATCCCTTTAGAAATGCAACTCTATGTGAAGCAATAGAAAATCTTCTCATATAATTATATGTCTCACGTTTTTTTACGTTATTAAAGTCGCTTTCTAGCTTTTTAACTCTTAACTTCGCGTACGTGATATCCTTTTTAGATGGGAGTGGTGTGATTTTCTGGAGCCTATTTAGTAAATTTCTGAAAGAGTTTGATTTCCCAAACCTCTCTAGCTTATAAACCCTGCCTTGACAACGGTTATACTCCCTTCGATACCACATCTCACACCGAGCCCCTTCTTGTTCAGCAAGTTTCTCAAGCTGTCTTACGGCGGCCCTGATTCTTCTCGCTTCGTATCTTGGCATCGCCGGATTTTTACCCATGACATTAAGGCCATGAACAAGCATCAGCTCTGAGGAAACTGAATAAACTTTCGCTTTTTCTTCATTAAAGAAAAGGCCCTTTTCATGAAGCGTTTTTTCTATAAGGCTGACTTCGTAAGAAAAATTATAGTTATATTTTTTTGTCGAAAGCGTAATATCATCAACAAGCCGTGAATAATTGATATTTTTTCTACCAAGTGCCTCGACGAGACCAGGCTCAGTTTTCCATAAGACCAGCATAGCTAAGTAGCTGGAAGTTAAAGCACCTTGTACCAGCCTTTCATCAAACGTAACCAGTTTTGTAAGTATTGTCGAGACTTCTGTGGAGAAGTGAAATAGTTCATTAAACACCGCAAAAACATCGCATGCATGAATATTGTCAAAAAAGTCTGATATATCTAAACAGCATAAACTTTTTGCACCGCAGTGAACTTTAGCAGCTGCAATATAGTCTTGCGAAACTTCGCCATTATGCCCCTTAGGAATTGAACCAAATAAATAAGATGGCCAACTTACTCCCTTGACCATTATTTGTTTGTTTATCCTGTATTGTAGTGAACGAAGGGCCCTAACAGGTGAACGAACTATTCTTTCAGTTTTATCTTTTTTAAATACGGGGGTCTTTGGCTTATTGTACTTTTCAGAAGCCGGGGCATCTGCTACGGCAACTATTTGTGAAATGTCTTCACCTAAAGTCTTTGATAAAGATGAAAGCGAAGATATAGGACTATTTATGTAGCTACATCTATCCATATGAACCACATTCCATGTGAAGAGATTTCGACAGGCCTAGCAAGATGCTTAACCAACAAGGTTACATAACTTTTATACTGTCTCGTAGGCTGATAATTCTAAGTAGACTGTCAGTATTAGTTATAAGGCCCATCTCATCTGAGCACCGAAGGTGCGCTGCCAAACGAGTGAAGGCAGCTCTGTGAAACAGATGCTGCCGTAATCACGCGTCTTGGCGACCGAAGGCGTCCTATTAAAAGCTCAAAAGAGCCGTTTTGCGTTAGCAAAACTTAAACTTAGAATTTCTTTACTCAGTTGCCGAGATCGAGCGGTACGCTCAAACGCTTTTTAATATAAACCATCGAAAGTTAAAATCAACAGAAGAGCAGCTCTAAAGACTGCTACATATTTGCTACATAATTTAAAAAGAGGATTTTTGGAAGAGGGCAGTCGAGCTACAGCCCTTTGAAAATGGCGCACCCGATAGGATTACTCGGCGCGTCCTGCGCCTCGCCCTGCGGGCCACGCTAAAGCGTGTTCAAAATCGCTCCTTGCGATTTTGTCGAACGAAGATTTTCATCCACGGAAATACAACATATATAAAAAAACCGACTCAAGAGAGTCGGCTTTCTTATATATGGCGCACCCGATAGGATTCGAACCTATGACCTTTGCCTCCGGAGGGCAACGCTCTATCCAGCTGAGCTACGGGTGCGTACTTTAAAACTTTTCACCAGGCTGTGGGCGGGCAATTGCTGCTCTCGCTAACCTGTTGAGGGCCGCTATAATACTTATCCCTAGGCCTGGCATCAACCGTTTTGTGTAACAATTTAAATGCCTGTGCGTTTTTCTGATTACCCGGATTAAAAATGGGTTAAATAACCGTAAACTATTGTAGTGAAACAGGAACCAGTATAATCTTTCATCAATAGTGCATATTTTGACGTTGCCTGGAGGCAGATGTGAAATTAAAACTTTGGTTTGGCGCCGCTGCTGTGGCCCTGGTGGCGGTGGTTCAGGCTCAGGATATGAGCGATGAAGCTATAAAAGAACGCATTAAGCCGCATGGCTCGCTGAAAATGGCGGGCGCTGAAGACGCCTCGGCCAGTGCTGGCGCCGATGGCCCTCGCTCAGGCGAGACCGTGTACAACAATGCCTGTGTTGCCTGTCATGGTGCCGGTGTATTAGGTGCACCCAAGCTGCAGGTGGCCGCTGACTGGCAGCCGCGTATTGATGAGCGTGGCATGGAGACCCTGCTTCAAAACGCCATTAATGGTTATAACGCCATGCCGCCGATGGGTACCTGTGGCGATTGTAGCGAGGATGAGATTCAGGCGGCGATCGATTATATGATTGAAGGCATTTAAGCTTTCATAGCCGGGCCGGCGCCAAAACGAAGATGTCGGCCATTCGCATCGTTTTCCATACCTTTTAGTTACTTTTCATACCTTTAAAGCGCATATTTTGCTGCCGTATTTTTAAACAACTCTGGTGTTTTACCCCTTAATACGCTAATTTTGGCAGTCTTTAAAATTAATAATAATAACTGGCTAACTTAATGTCGACAGCGTCCACGCAGTATGAGTTATCAGAGGAAGAGCTCCGCGAGCTGATCCCTCAGCTGCAGCAACTAACTGATAAATACAAACGCTCTGAGCGTGTGCAAAAAGCGCTGTTTGATATTTCAGAACTGTCGAGCTCGGTCAGTAACCTCAATCGTCTGTACAGCGCCATTCACGAAATTATCGGCGAGTTTATGAATGCCGATAACTTTTTTGTCGCCTTTTACGAACGTGACGTCAATCTTATTAACTTTGCCTACTTTGTGGATGAGTACGACGAACAAGCCATCAACCAGGTGCCGGCCGAAGAAATCATGGATGGCATTACCGGTTATATTCTGCGTTCTGGCCGCCATGTGTTTTTGCATAAAGATGATACCGAACAATTTGCCCGGGAAACCCAGGTCAAAATGGTCGGCGCCCCACCCATCTGTTTTTAGGTGTACCGCTTAAACGTGGTACCCAGGTAATCGGGGCCATGGTGGTACAAACCTACGATGAAGAAGTATCCTACTCGCAGGCAGACTTAGAAGTTCTGCTGTTTGTGTCTCAACACATTGTAACCACGGTTGACCGGGTTAAGAGCCGGGAGTTGACCGAGCGCACCATCCGCGAACGTACCCGGCAGCTTCGCAAAATCAATGATGATTTGCAGGAAGAAATTCTGGAGCGTCAGAAAGCAGAACAGTTGCAACAGGCCTTGTTTGAAATTTCCGAACTGGCGGCCAATGTGGAAGGCGACATGCATACCTTTTACAGCAATTTGCATGATGTATTAGCCCGGCTTATCAGCGCGCCTAACTGTTTTATCGCCACCATCGACGAAGAAGCCCAGACCCTCAAATTTCCTTATTTTAGCGACCTGGAACATGACTCGGAAAGCGAGCGCCCGCTGGGCCTGGGCTTAACAGAGCTGGTGTTGCGTTCAGGCCAGGCCGAGCTAATTAACCCTCCGCGTATTTTGCAGCTGGCTGAGGCTGGCGAGATTGATGTTTCTATCGCCCAGACCATGCTTAAAAGCTCTAACTCCTGGCTGGGGTCGCCACTGGTGGTGGAAGGGGAAATCTCCGGGGTAATCGCCGTACAAACCTACGGCAAACATGCCAAGTACACTCCCCGCGATTTAGAGTTGTTGCGCTTTGTGTCCCATCATATTGCGGTGGCAATGGAGCGTAAACGCAGTACCGAGGCTATCCATCGTTACAATGCCCAGCTCGAAGAGCGGGTGAAAGGCCGCACCGAAGAGCTGAACAAAGCTAATGAAAGCCTGCGTGAGCAGATTGAAGAACGCAAAGAGATGGAAATGAAGCTGATTCATGATGCCCATCATGATGCGCTCACCGATTTGCCGAACCGGGCCATGTTTACCAGCCGGCTGGAGCTGGCGGTGGCCAGTAAGCAGCGCTATCAGGATAATCTGTTTGCGGTACTGTTTATTGATTTGGACCGCTTTAAAAATATCAACGATACCCTGGGCCATCATGCCGGCGACACCTTTCTGGTCGAGGTTGCCCGGCGTATTTCGCTGTGTATTCGTGGTCATGACCTGCTGGCACGTCTGGGTGGTGATGAATTTGTGGTGTTGCTGGACAACTTTGATGCGGTTGAAGATGTTGAAGAGGTCGCCTCGCGGATCATTGAAGCGGTGTCACAACCCTTTGAACTGGACGGCAAAGAAATGTTCTCGGGTGCCAGCATCGGCATTGCGCATCTGGATGCGTATTACCGCAGCGCCGATGAAGTTCTGCGCGATGCTGATGCGGCCATGTATCAGGCCAAAACCATAGGCCGCGGTCGGTTTGTGATGTTCGATAAAAGCATGCGCGAGCGGCTTATCGAAGAGCTTGAACTGGAAAATGAATTTCGCCATGCTCTGCGTGAAGAAGAATTTGAATGTTTTCTGCAGCCGGTGATTGACCTGGCCGGCAATCAGGCGATTTACCATGAAATGTATGTGCGCTGGTCCCATCCGCAATACGGTAAAATCGACCGCGAGCAGTTTCGTGAAGTCGCGGAGCAAAGTGGCTTAACGCTGGATCTGGATTTGTATCAGCTGCAGCGGGCCTGCAATTTACTGGTGCAGCGCCAGACCAATAATCAACCCTTTAAGGTTGCGGTGAATGTCTCGATTAATCATTTGCTGCAGGCCACTCTGGTGAATAAAATGCTGACGCTGATTGAGCACAGCGGTGTAGCGCCCCAGCAATTGGTGTTTGAGTTTGATGAAAACGACCTGAACCGCCGTTCACAATCTATTTTACCCGCGATTAAAAAGCTTAAGCGCTCGGGGGTGACCCTGGTGCTGGATAACTTTGGTAGTGGCCTGGCGTCGCTAAGCTATTTGTTTGCTTACCCGTTTGATTACATCAAAATAGACCATCGGTTTGTAAAATCATTGCCGCGCTCACAGCGCAATCGCAAACTCATCCAGTCGGTGATGCTGATATCGGAACACCTGAAATTCAAGGTCATTGCCGAGGGCGTGGACTCGCCCTCACAGCTGGCGGCCCTGAACGAGATCCAATGTAATTTTGCGCAAGGCAAGGAGCTCAGTGAACCCGAAGCCCTGCCCATGCGCAAGCTGGCAGGTTAATCTGCCCGCCTTTTGCCTGTACCTGGCCGCTGCCCTGCCGTCTTTTTGCGTAAAGCTAGTCTTTGCCTAACATGGCGCGCAAATTGGCAATACTCTGGTTACCTTTTTCCTGACGCTCTTCGGCGCTGACCTTTTTCTTTTTTTCTTCCCAGGCCACATCATCCGGCGGCAGCTCAAATAAAAACCGACTTGGCTCGGGGTTTAATACTTCACCAAACTGACGGCGCTCTTTGGCTAACGAGAAAATCAGTTCACGCTGGGCCCGGGTGATCCCCACATAGGCCAGCCGGCGTTCTTCTTCCACATTGTCTTCATCGATACTGCTTTGGTGGGGCAGCAGGCCTTCTTCCATGCCCACCAGAAAGACCACCGGAAACTCCAGACCCTTAGAGGCATGTAAGGTCATTAACTGCACCTGGTCGGCTTCCGCATCGTCTTCGCCGCGCTCCATCATATCTCGCAGGATCAGCCGGTTAACGACCTCAGGCAGGGTCATCGGCGGGTCCAGCTCGCCACCTTCCAGCATATCGGTGACCCAGCCAAACAGGGTACTAACATTGGCCATTGCCATTTCGGCGGCTTTGGGCGTATTACTGTGCTCGTACAGCCATTCTTCATAGCTCATCGACTTGATCATCTGCCGTAACACATCTTTGGTTTCGCCGCGCATCGCATTGTCAGACAACTCCACCATCCAGCGGCCAAAGCCGGCCACCCGGCCGTAGGCGGCTTCCGGCAAAACCTGACGTAAGCCGTCGTGCACCGCCGCGGCAAAAATAGACACCCCGAGTTCGTTGGCAAAGTTGCCCAGTTTTTCAAGAGTGGCACGCCCGATCCCCCGATGCGGGGTATTGATCACCCGTAGCAGGGCATTATCATCATCCGGGTTCACCAACAGGCGCAGATACGCCATGATGTCTTTTACCTCGGTGCGACCAAAAAATGACATCCCGCCGCTGATTTTGTAGGGGATCCGGTTGGCCATCAGCAGCTTTTCAAACAGCCGGCTTTGGTGATTGCCCCGGTACAATATGGCGTAATCCTTAAACTGGGTGCGGTTCATAAACTTATGAGCAATAAGCTCCGCCACTACTCGTTCGGCTTCATGTTCTTCGTTTTTTGCCTGGATGACTTTCAGCGGTTCGCCATAGGCCAGCTCAGAAAACAGGGTTTTGTCGAACAAATGTGGATTGTTCTGGATCAGGATATTGGCGCAATGCAAAATACGCCGCGATGACCGGTAATTTTGCTGCAGCTTGATCACATTCAGTCGCGGAAAATCTTCTTTCAGCAAGTTCAGATTTTGGGGCCGGGCCCGCGCCATGAGTAAATCGACTGATCATCGTCGCCCACCACCGTGAAGCGGGCTCGCTCACCCACCAGCAGCTTCACCAGTTCGTACTGACTGGTGTTGGTATCCTGATATTCATCCACCAGCAGATACCGCAATTTGCGCTGCCACTTATCCCGTACCTGGGTATGGGATTTAAGCAGCAGGGTGGGCAGCAAAATCAGATCGTCAAAGTCCAGCGCGTTGTAGGCTTTCAAATGATTCTGGTATTGGCGGTAGGCCTCAGCAAATTCTTTTTCACCGGTACTGGAGGCCTGATTCAATAATGCATCTGGCAATATCAAATCGTTTTTCCAGTTTGATATGCAACTTTGCAGCAGCTTCAGCTGGTCTTTATCGCCATCGAGCGTGTCTTCGGTCAAATCGTTAAGCAGCGCCATCGAGTCTTTGTCATCAAACAATGAAAAGCCGGGTTTTAACCCCAGCTCTTTGACATGGGCTTTGATGATATTAAGCCCCAGAGTATGAAAGGTAGATACCTTAAGCCCCCGGGCTTCCGCTTTACCCAACGTCTGGGCTACCCGTTCTTTCATTTCACGGGCCGCTTTGTTGGTAAAGGTCACCGCCGCAATGGCGCGCGCCGGAATATCACACTGGCGTACCAGATACGCAATCTTGTTTGTGATCACCCGGGTTTTGCCACTTCCTGCTCCGGCAAGAACCAGACACGGTCCTGAAACGTAAGTAACTGCAGATTGTTGAGCGTCGTTTAATCGCATAAATGAAGGTATCGGCTCTTGCTAGGTTTGTGGGTGATGGCGGTTTTCATTGCATGTGCTCAGCATCTCTTTAAAATAGCTCAACCATGTCGTGGCGCATTATAGAGGAAAACTATGCTCGATCCGAAAAAACTCGAAGAACTGGCAAAACAAATTTCTAATGCAGTCCCCCCGGCATGCGTAATGCCGCGGAAGGTGCTGAAACCCGGGTAAAACAAGTGTTGCAGTCGCAGTTATCAAAACTGGACCTGGTTAGCCGGGAAGAATTTGATATTCAAAGCCAGGTGCTGATCCGCACCCGGGAAAAGCTGGATGCCATGGAAGCCCGCCTGGCAGTGCTTGAGGCGCAGCAACAGGCTGATAAATCGTAATTAGCCAATGATCAGATAATCCAGTAGCAGCCCCACCATAAAGGTCAGTCCCACATAGTGATTATCTAAAAAGGACTGAAAACAGGCCTGGCGCTGCCGCTGGCGAATTCGGTACTGCTGATGAGCAAACAATCCGCCACAGATGGCAATGGCCAGGTACACCGGCCAGCCGGCGTTAATCTCACTGGCCACCGCTGTCAGCAATCCTAAGGTGGCCAGCTGTAAGAGGCCGATCATCAATTTGTCGAAGCGGCCGAACAAAATCGCGCTGGATTTAACCCCGATTTTCAGGTCATCGTTTCTATCTACCATGGCATACATGGTGTCATAAGCAATGGTCCAGCATAAATTGGCCGCGAATAACAACCAGCATGCCAGCGGGAGCGACTCGTTTACGGCCGCAAAGGCCATTGGTATCGCCCAGCCAAAGGCGGCGCCCAACACTGCCTGCGGCATATGGGTGTAGCGCTTCATAAACGGGTAACTGGCTGCCAGAGCCACCGCCACCACCGATAACGCAATGGTCATCCAGTTAAGCAGCAGTACCAGCACAAACGCCAACCCCACCAGCAGTGCAAACAACTGCAAGGCTTCGGTAGCGCTGGCCTGGCCGCTGACCAGGGGCCGCGCACTGGTTCGCTCCACCGCGCCATCTACTTTACGATCGGCGTAATCATTGATGACACACCCGGCCGAGCGCATCAATACCACCCCGGCCATAAATATGGCGGTCACCGCTAAGCCCGGTAAGCCTTCTGCGGCAATCACCAGCGCCCACAGCGTGGGCCATAGCAACAGATAAATACCAATGGGTTTGTCCAGCCGGGTCAGTCTGATATAAGCATCAAGATTAGAAAACGATAATTGGTTCTGCATAGGTTAACGACTCTCATATGCCGGTGAGCCGGCCAGAAAAACTTCGGCAACAATGATGTAGTCATGCTGCAAATGAAACCGCGAGCGTCGCCCCCAGAGCGTTCCCTGAGCCGGTGCGGTGTCATGAAAGCAAAAAGCATGCGCCGGCACTTCGCACAGCTCAAATTCGCTGCGGACAAATCGCTCATCATTGAACAGGCGTTTACCCAGGGGCTGACTACCAAGATTTGCCAGCTCCCCGTCTACCAGGCTCTGAGGCAGGACCGAACGGGCAAATACCCAGGGGGCGGTTTCTGCACACAGCAATACTTCGCGCACCTGCCAGCGCGTGGCCGGGTTGTCAGGAAGCCAGCGCTTTTCATTGGCGTACAAGGGCGCATCGCCCTGCCCCAGCCGGTTAACGGTTAATGTATTACAGCATTCCTGCAAACGCTCAGTAAGCGAGCCGGTATCCAGCAGCCAGTGTCTGAGCACCGGGTTGTCGATGGTAACCTCATGGGCAGGGTGCCATTGCACCTGCACGCCATGGGCATAGGGAAAGATTAATTCCAATGGCTAATACACTCTTTATTCTTTGACGGCTATATTAGCATTATGGGATTCAGTCGCACAGTGCGCTGCTGCATACTCAAAAAGCGTCGGTAAAAGATGCTTCTTAGCGGCGCTTTGCTACACTATACAGATACTTAGATCTGTTTTTGTTCATCTACACAGTTGCTGTTTATTATTATGAAAATGATTTCTTTGCCACGCACCCTGTCCGTGTTGATGCTGCTTTTTTTGTCTGCTGTGAGCACGGCGGCGCATGCTCAGGACAAACCTAATTACGCTTACCTAGGCTTAGAGCCGGATATTGTCACCAATTTTGTGGGTCCGTCTGCCAAAAAGCTGGGGTTTGTCAGAGTAACGATTGAGTTGATGATTGCCGATGCCGGTCAGCTGGAGATTGCCGAACATCATATGCCGCTGCTGCGCGCCACCGCCCTTGAGATTTTTGGTCAGCAACCTGAACAAAAGGTTCGTTCAATGACTGGTCGCGAAGATATCCGGCTGGCCGTATTAAAAGCTCTGCAAACGCATATGAAGCAAGAAACCGGCGCCGAAATTATCAAGAATGTTATCTTTACCAAATACCTGTACGACACCTGAGTTAAGGCGTCGTTTATACTGGCTGACGGCGGGCACCTATCGCCAGCACACACCCGCAAATTAAGCCGGCTAAGTGGGCGGTATTGGCCATTTCGACCCACAGCAGGTCGGTATAACCGATAACCAGCCAGACGAGCATAAAGCCCACCACCGAACGCGGCAGCCCAAGCCCCCACTGCGGGCGCAACCAGCCCAGCCACCAGACAAACCCGAGCACCGCATAGACCACACCAGACAAGCCGCCAAAGTTAGGGCCACTGACCATCACCTGAGCAACATTTGATACCACGCCGGACACCACAAACACCATCAGCAGGGCAAAAAAGCCCAGCCGCCGTTCGATTTGTGCCCCAGCATGGCCCACCACAACAGATTAAAAATAAAATGCAGGGCGCTAAAGTGCAGAAATACCGGCCCCAGCAATCGCCACCACTGACCGCTTTCCAGCAATTGCGGCAAGGGTTGCATGGTCAGCGTGTAATAAAACTGAGGAAACAGACCTACCCACGACAACCCATAGATAAGACTGCACAGTACCAGAATGATGGCCGTAAATGGGGCATGCCGGGCATTGTTTAGCATGGTCCCCAGGGTATTGCCCTGCCCAAACGACATTCTGACCTGTTCACCAGACTGCCAGGCAGCCTGCTGATAACGGGGATGCGCCGGTTCCTGCAAAAAGGTTTCACAGATGGCTTTAACCTCGTCCAGATCCTGTCCCGGGGCCACGCTGACTTCGTATTCATCATCGCCCACCGGCTGTGAGCGGGCCGGATAGCCCTGGCTGGTCAGGTACGTCGCCAGCGTATGGGCGTACCCCTGATGTTGCATGCGTAATATAGGTTGATTCACGAGGCTGACGTTACCACAGCCTGACTGCTACGCCAGGCTTCAAAGCCACCATCCATGCTATACACCTCTGCAAAACCCTGGCCGGCAATCATCTGCGCAGCCTGCTGGCTGCTGATGCCGTGATAACACACCACCACCACCGGCTGGGTTTTGGGGGCCCGGGCAATAAACTCAGCCAGATTCTGATTACTCAGATGCATGGCCTCGCTCATGTGTCCATTAGCAAACGACTGCGGATCGCGAATATCCACAATGGTATAGGCTGACGCGTTGTCAGCCACTTCCTGCACACTGATGTGCTTAAATTCAGACATAGAGACTACCAGTTTAAAATAACTTTACCCGACTCGCCTGAACCCATTTTGTCGAAACCTTGCTGAAAGTCGTCGATGGCAAACTCGTGGGTGATAATAGGTGACAGATCCAGGCCGCTTTGCAGCAGACTGGCCATTTTATACCAGGTTTCAAACATTTCGCGACCATAGATACCTTTAATGACCAAACCTTTAAAGATGATTTGGTTCCAGTCCACCGCCACATCAGACGGGGGAATGCCCAGCATGGCCACTTTGCCACCATGATTCATGACATCCAGCATTTCACGAAAGGCCACCGGTACGCCAGACATCTCCAGCCCCACATCAAAGCCTTCTGACATCTTCAGCTCTTTCATGACATCGTTTAATGATTCCTTACTGACATCCACAGTTCGGGTGGCGCCCATTTTTTTGGCCAGCTCTAACCGGTAGGGGTTGATGTCGGTAATGACCACATGCCGTGCACCCACATGGCGGGCGACGGCGGCTGCCATAATGCCAATCGGGCCGGCACCAGTGATAAGCACATCTTCGCCCACCAGGTCGAACGACAGCGCGGTGTGCACCGCATTGCCAAAGGGGTCAAAAATGGACGCCAGTTCATCAGAAATATTGTCAGGAATTTTAAAGGCGTTAAAGGCCGGTATGGTCAGGTACTCTGCAAACGCACCGGGACGATTCACCCCCACGCCCGTGGTATTGCGGCACAGGTGCCGACGGCCGGCACGACAGTTACGACAATGACCGCAGGTAATATGACCTTCACCTGAGACTCTATCGCCAATCTCAAAACCACGCACTTCCTGGCCCATTTCGACCACTTCGCCCACATATTCATGGCCCACCACCATGGGGACCGGGATGGTGTTTTGCGACCATTCGTCCCAGTTATAAATATGCATGTCGGTGCCACAAATGGCCGTTTTACGAATTTTGATAAGCAGATCATTATGACCTACCTCTGGCTTGGGCGTGTCCTGTAACCAGATGCCTTTTTCGGCTTTGGCCTTAACTAATGATTTCATTCGATGATCCCCATTTCCCGGCCAATTTCTATAAATGCATCCACGGCGGTATCCACATGCTCTAGAGTATGTCCGGCTGACATCTGAGTACGGATCCGGGCTTCACCCTTAGGCACCACCGGATAGGAAAAGCCAATCACATAGATGCCTTTTTCAAGCAACTTATCGGCCATCTCGCTGGCTTTTTTGGCATCACCCAGCATTACCGGAATAATGGCGTGATCGTTACCTGCCAGCGTAAATCCGGCATCCTGCATGCGGCGACGAAAATGCTCGGCGTTACGCCACAGCTGTTCACGCAATTCCCGGCCTTCGGCCATCATGTCGAACACTTTTAGTGAGGCCGCCACAATCGGTGGCGCGACTGAATTGGAAAACAGGTAGGGACGTGAACGCTGACGCAGCCATTCCACAATTTCTTTTTTGCCGGAGGTATAGCCGCCGGAGGCGCCGCCCATTGCTTTGCCCAGGGTGCCGGTAAGAATATCAACACGATCCAGCACGCCACAATATTCGTGGCTGCCTTTGCCGTTTTCGCCTAAAAAGCCGGTAGCATGACAATCGTCTACCATTACCAGCGCATCGTACTGGTCAGCTAAATCGCAAATGCCTTTGAGGTTGGCAATTACCCCATCCATGGAAAATACACCATCGGTGGCGATAATTTTGAAGCGCGCGCCATCGGCGTGTGCCTGTTTCAGCTGATCTTCCAGCGAGGTCATATCGTTATTGGCATAACGATAGCGTTTGGCTTTACACAGGCGAACGCCGTCAATGATGCTGGCATGGTTCAGCGCATCCGAGATCACTGCATCTTCAGGGCCTAGTAAAGTTTCGAATAAGCCGCCGTTGGCATCAAAGCACGACGGATACAAGATGGTATCTTCGGTACCCAGAAACTGACTGATTTTGCCTTCCAGTTCTTTATGGATATCCTGTGTACCACAGATAAAGCGGACGGATGCCACCCCAAAACCATGGCTATCGAGGCCTTCTTTGGCGGCGCTGATTAAATCTGGGTGATTAGCCAGTCCCAGGTAGTTGTTGGCGCAAAAGTTGATCACATGACCATCTTTACCTACTTCGATATCAGCTTGTTGTTGTGAGGTGATGACACGTTCTTTTTTGTACAGACCATCTTCTTTGACCTGTTCAAGTTGCGCTTGCAGATGGGCGGTAAATGCCTCAGACATGCTTTTCTCCGGTACCAGCTAAAAAGGGTATTTTAATGAATACCGACCGTGCGGTATACCATTTCCCTGATGCTGCGCCCAGACAGTGCCGGTAACTGTAAATTAAACACAACACCTGTGGAGCAGGCGATCAGTCCTGAGCCTCTATTTTCCATACACCGGCATCCAGCGATTCGTTCAGTTGCTGCCATAAATTTGCCTGCGGGATAGGCGGGCTAAACAGGTAGCCCTGCCCCTGATGACAACCAAACTGATTCAGCATCGCAAACTGTTCATGGGTTTCGATGCCTTCGGCCACCACCGTTAACCCCATGCCCCGGACCATCGACACCGTCGAGGCCACAATACTGCGATCATCATCGCTGTCCAGCATGCCCGAAACAAACGACCGGTCGATTTTAATAAAATCGGCAGGTAGCGCTTTTAAATAGCCCAACGAGGAATAGCCGGTACCAAAATCATCAATGGCA